>NZ_JAKKRZ010000018.1:0-102529 GCF_025653725.1 Shewanella sp. SM74
GAAATCTTCAATATCTTCCCAGCCCTGACAGCCAGCAATCACAGCGCATAGCGTGAGAAACAGCACATCAAACAGTGGGTAAGTGACTTTGGCGGACTGGCGAGTGTCTTCGATGCTGGAAAAGTGTTCAGAAAATACGTTCAGGTTCACGGAATTGCCCTTTTGCAAAAGGCAGTATCTGATCATAAGCTGGCGATTGGGTCAACTACTAGCTTGGTTTGGTTGAAAAATGTTCGTGATCTTGCCCTGATCCTTTATCACCACATAAGTTATTCCATACTGCCCAGCATAACGAATTGAATCAATGTTATCCTTAGGTGTAATGAAACCCGTATTATAAGTAAACTCAACTGCTTCTGAATCACACGGATTCGGTTCTAAGAGTTCGACTAGACACGTAGAATATTCATAGTGAGTTCGCTCGCAACTCAAAACTCTCCATTCCTGGTCACCAATGAGATGTAAGTACCCAACAACAGGTTTGAATCTCGGTACTCCTGTTGTATCCCCTCCCCAATGATCTATTCTTACAGTTGCTTGTATCTTGCTTGGGGGAGCTGACGTATTTTGGATAGGGCTATCAAGATAGCGAAGAGTATTTAATAAATCTGCCTTTAATCGATTACTTGACTGCGCTAATAACACAGTAGGTTCCATCTCTATTTTATTTGCAAACTGCTGACATTCCTCATCGGGACACAACGGTTTCCAGCCAATTTTTTCAGCACAGCCTTCTGGTATTTGAGTGTATTTTTCTACATATTGTGGAGTCTCATTCTCAATATAGTCAGGGTTCAACTCAAGCGTTCGGGTTACTTCGCAATAATCTAAATTCTGATGGTTAGGCTGAGCGCAAATCTTGGGTTCCCAAACTGGTAGATTTTTAATTTCTGTTTCAACAACCGTTTCATCAACACATGACTGTGACCAAATCCCCTTCCCTCGTTGAGCGTCATTTATGGCTTTGTTTGTGTTACCAAGAAAGTAAGCATTTGATTTTATTCTAGGCACAGGATTTACTTCTGCGCCCTTCATGATCGCTCGATATGCCTCCGAACTCATCGTTTTACCGTCTGAAGTTTTCCCATATTGAACTTTCAAATCGTCAATATAATCACTTTCGTTACCGTAATTTCCCGGTGCATTAAACTCTTCGTCAGGCCGATTTTGTTGATTGGTAAAAGCTTCGCTTGCTTTAATACTGGTTGTTTTTGCCCCTCGTTCACTAGCGGCAATAGTTTCCGTCACTAGCTGGCCATTTTCATCCCGATTAAACTTTACGCCAGCTTTTTCGTAATACTCTACGTCAATATCACCATTCGTCATCGAAGGTGCTTTGGGCGCCCCTTGTGGAATACCTTCTCCCATATAACGCTTAAACTCATCATGGAAATCTATGTCTTGATAACCTGAAAAATCTAAGGACGTTCCCGCACCGGCAGGGCGACTTAACACTTCACTCTCTACATTAACCGATGATGGACTCTCTTTATCTTTGTTAGTCATGATCTTGTTGAATAGGTTATTTCCATCAACATTTTGGGCGGTATTTAACTGATATTTCGAATCTAGTTCTTTTTTTAAATCATCAACTGCATACACATCAAATGCCGCCATTTGACCAACTAAAGTAAAAAAGAAGGCCCAATGCAAACCACTTCCGAGCATGCAAACCGAAGTGAAATAAACGCAGATAGTTTTGAATATGTGTTTTTCTATCATAGGATTCTAATCCCTCGAACCAAGGGTGAGGCAGCATTCTTTGAACTGCCACAGCATGTATACCGCATCTTCCATTCCCGGCCTCATTCGTCCACCAGCAGGTAAACACCATAAATTTGTAGACTGTCCCATAGGATGACAGCAGCTATCAATATTGGCACCTTCCTCAGCTTCGGCTCGTGGGTAAATCATGCTGAACTTATATTGAGAACGCGGTGTAAATGGCGCTATCTGCGCTTTGCACACGCTATTTTCCCCCATGGTTTTTTTTGCTAATCCTTTTCGATGGAGCGAACTGATCATACGTTGGGCAATCAAACTCGATTGAGCCACATTGTCTGTTTGGCCTTTAATATTGCCTGTAAACGGATAAAGATGACCATCACAACCTGCACAACCAAATGTCGATTCAGGCGCAGCATCGGCAGAAATTAACGCACAATCAGAAGCGCACCAAGGTTGTGCTAAGGGTGTCGCAAACAAAATAGCTTCAGGCGACAGCATTAGGGCCAATAAGTCATTGTTCCAAGTTGGGTCAACTTCCGAGAGGTACATCAAATCAAGATCGATATAACCATCTTGGTGGCAATCGATATATAAAATCTCCAACATTTCCATTAAAGGAAACGCAAAATAATGACTATGCCAAAACCCCTCCCCCTGAGACGCATTGACTTTACCCATTCCTGTATAGTCATCCTGAAGTGTTATCCCACCTAGCGATGGCGAGCACCAAGGTAACTTCACAGTCTCAATTAATCTAAGTGGCGCAAAATATGAAAGTTTTGTCCCTGCAAATGGAACGCCTAAGTTATCGTTACACGTACAGAACGGGTTGTTGCTCGTTGCACCGTCAGGCTTTTTCCCGATGCCCATGAGCGAAAAGCCTTCGGTAAAACAACTCCAGCAGATTTGATCAACGATTTTTGTCCAGATCTCTGCATCTTTGCAGATATTATCTGTAGGCGACGCGGCTTGAGTGGAAACTGTTGTCAGCAAAGCCAAAATTAGCATTGTCGATTTTAAAAATGCTTTCATCGCCCCCCTCCTATCATCGATGTAATAGCCGCGCCCATCCAGTTGGCAAACTCCAAAAATCCATAAAAAATCTGTTCAGCGAGATTGGGATATTCCCAACTGATATAGATGCCGGCCACTACGCCTAAGCTCAACAAGACAAGCTTCATAGTTTGTCCCTCACGTTGTACTCGCTAACTTTGATGAAATGATTTTCCATGCTCACAATCGAAGGCACTGCTTTTAAAGCAAACTTAGTGATCAACTCTTGTTCTAGTAAAAAAACATCTCGACCATAGCGACGCCTTAACTCCGCTAAACCATCCCAGCCTCGTTCAACATCTAATTGGTTGATAATAATCTGGTCACGGTAATCAAAACTTTCCATTTTCGTGTCTAACCATGCCAATTGCTTTGGATCGGTGGGGTCTAGAATATAGAGACGAAGGTACGCATTTGGCATCTCTGCTAATGGATTAAATTTGCTACCGGCTCTTGCAAGCACAACACCTGCTCTATTAATGACATCACGTTTGATAGTTACGGTAGGATCGATATAAAAAACATCATCTTTTGCTGCGAGCTCTAATGGGTATTTCGCTCTCTTTTTCCAATAATTTTGAGTAGCAGCTTGCTTCTTTTGCTCCCAATCAATCGTTTCCATTCGGCGCTTGATTTGCTCTATCAGCGACAACTCTTTAACGGGAAATGTTGCCCCATACGCCCCAAAATCAACACTTTGCTTAACTGTGGCGACCTTTTCATTGAAAAATGCCATTTGTGTCATGCCCGTCATCATGATTTGAGACTTGGCATCGTCATAGACTAAAGCGGGCACTCTCTGAATGTTGTACTTTTTAAACCATGTAGGACCAAATTTAACCGTCGGCTTAAAAAGCATATCTTTGGACATTGCATCTAAACGCGCCATCGTATCTAAAATGTTCTTATCACCTTCAAACATACCGTTGATATAAACTGTAACGTTGCTAGAGGCGGCATTTTTCAACGCATCGATCAATGAAGCGCGAGGCATAGATAAACTAACAAACATGAATGTCACAGAAGATGGACGAGTTACATTGGCATCCGTTGACAGCGCATCATCGGTTATCTCTTTTATCTGCTTTTGCGCGTTATTTAAAAACTCTTCAACATCTTTTGGTGTGGCAGCTTCTTCACCCGCCAAATTTAGCCCCTCCAACCACCCCTTCTCTTTGGCCATCTTGATAGCCTGCTCAGGCGTGATTTGCTTTATCACTAACGATCTTGCGTCAGTGAACGGCGCCAAAACTAAAAAAAGCGCAATAGCCCATTTCTTATAGCACTGCATAAGCATCTCCAATCATGTCTCGAGCATGAACTACGCCCCAAAAACGAGAGTCATAAGACAATGGTGTTTCACCGACCATAAAGTATTCATCCTCAGCTAAAACAAATTCTCTGGTAATTGCTGACTCAGCTAATTCAATCTTCATAAGCAACTGCCGCATATTGTTTTTATATGACTTACCATTGATAAGCACCTCATCGATTCTCACAATCACTCTGTCACCCGGTACTCCGACAAGTTTCTTTATCCAACGACTCCCCTTTTTGAAATAGGGCGTATCAACTGGCAGATTAAAAGCAACTAAGCGATCTCGTTTGATTGTGATATTGGTTTTATCAACAAGGAAATATCGCGCAAAAAGACATGAATATTCTTGAGACGGTACTGCAAGAGTAAATTTTGAAGCCAATAGCAATATGACAGCTGCTATTAACGAAAAACTTGCGATAACATTTTTCAACTTCGTTAGCCCACATTCTTGTCTTGTGGGTCAATTTTAAAGCCTGTTCTGAAGTGGAGGTTTTCATTCAGCGGCTATTTACGACGCCCAAATAAAAAAACCGTCATATTTTTCAAAATATGACGGTTTTTATTTAGTTATATGGGACTAAAAACTCACTCGACCCACACCAACACCACCTGCATCATCCTTCGCTTCAATCACAATGCTCGCTGAAGGGAAATCTTGCTGACTAAACCGCACTTGAGCCCCGTAAGGACTAAAGACTGTGCCGTTAACGACCCAACGATAGTAACTAATCGTTCCATCACTATCTTTACAGTTAGCATCGACAATATGAGTGCCGTATTGCTCGCGCACACTAGGCTCACATACTGGAGGTTTATTCTCCAGTACATCAAATGACGCAGTATATTTCCCTTTTTGGCCGAAGTTCGACGTTACATCCAACTCGACATCGTAATGACCAACAGGCAGCATTTCAAATACACCAACAGCTCTGCTTGATACTTCCCCTTTCGCCCCATTGATGGTCCAAACATATTCCTTTATGTAGTCATAAGGGTGGCTTAACTTCACACTGGGGTACAAAGATATCGTCAAAGGCGCTCTCATAAATTTATTAGAGTAAACATCATTCACGGTGAACTCTAACGGCGCTGGTTCAATAGCATCTGCAAAGCCATCGATATAAGCAAAGTTTCCTCGATTATCAGACAACGTAAGCGTGATCTTATGCACACCGGCTTTCATCACGGTAAAGTTCATTGACTTGCCTGTGGTACTGGTCTGTTTTATGGCGTCAGCTTCAAATGTCCACTGATAACTGAATACCACTCCTGGCGCGTTAATGTATGGCATATTTAACGTAGCGTAGCCCGTAGAGGGAACAAATTTAATGTTGTTACTCACGGTTAAACTTAAATCACTTTCAGAAGGAAATTCGTAATTGAAAGTATTTATAACGATGTTTGACTCTGTGAGCGTGACATCTTTATACCCGTCAAGCCATGCTTTTGCCTTAATCACAACCCGATTCGAAGCATCCAAATCAAGATCATTTACCATATATGTGAGACTGGCTTCGTCTGCTAATACTGTACCGTCTGGCAATAGCCACTCGGAATGAACACCTACCCCTGTAGCAACAAATGGATTAATGATCTGCATCTGTAGCTGGATTTCCTTACCAATCTCAGCAATGTTTGGCTTAGTCACGTTCACGGTTAACGGTTTAGGCTTGGTCACTGAAATATATTTAACCGCCTGACTCCATTGTCCAGCAGCCACATCAACTGAAGTATTAGCATATTTCATCCGAGCATTGATCTTCAACGCCGAATCACCCACAGCCAAATTGTATATTGCAGAACCCGGAGTCCACGTCACACCATTATCCACTGACCACTCGACAATCGCATCGGTTTGCGGTGTATCACTATTGTCTAAAGCTGTAAGTTCAATTTCTTGACCTGCAATGGCTTGGCTTGAACCAGCAATATTCAACAAAGGCACGTCGTAGCTAATCAACGTGATTTCATCTGAGTTTGTCAAAACGCCAGTCACTTTGTTAGCAACCACAGCACGTACAGTAATTGTTTCTGGAGTAACAGATTTAATAGAGACGTACTGACGATCATCAAAATCAGGATTCGCTACCCAATTGCCAGTGCTGTCTTTAAATTGCCAGCTTATATCCCCGAGTACCATAAAATCATTAAATGATGTGGTATCAAATCGAATATCAAAATTCGCGGGAATTCGTGACTGCACAACACGAGAAACAACCTTACCTTCAACCCCAGTACCTTTAACGACTGTAATGCTGCGAGGTGTCGAAATTCTCTCAATGTTGATTTCTGGATATGGAGAACGAGCTCGAGCTACTGCATATACGGCTTCGTTGCGAGTAAAGATGATATTTGCATCCAGCTCCACAATGCCTTTGCCATCTGAGCCAATTTGAGTGACGGCAGTGATTGGTTCATAGTTCTTGCCGTTTTTAAAAGCCACAAACACATCCCAACCTGTTCCCATTGACTTTTCATCATATTCAAACAAGCCTGTCATGTTATTGCGTAAACCCAATTTTATCGTTGCCTTAATTGAGTCAGTCGAGGCATAACGTGGACTATCCAAATCCATAATCACTTGCATATAAGGGTGTGGAGTCACAATCAAATCAAAGTCTTTCTCAACACTCAATTCTGGCGCCAAACGATAATTCGCTTTCAATGTGTACTTGGTTTTGTCCCACAACACTGAGTCGCCTAATCTTTCCGCGTATGCAGAAAACGTTTGAACCTCACCAAACGGCAATTGGTTATGTTGATAGCTTTTTTGATCTCCATTTTCATTGCTTAAACTGACGTCAATATTCGCGCGACTTGATTGGCCCTTGTATCGACCCAGTGACCGATCATTAATCGGTACACTATAAACACCTGCACTCAACATCTGCTTTTCGTCTAATTGAATATCTATCGGCAAAGGTGCAATGGCTTCAAATGTCACGCTTTCGCTGCCCACTTTACCAATGCTGCCTGACTTATTAACAATATAAGCATCATAAGCAAGGCTATTGGTGCCGAGTTTTGCTACGGCTCCAGTTAGTTTTGATTGAAACGTTGTTACTTGAGACGTTAAACCTTCAGGTAAATCTCGCCATTCTATGTAACAAGCGTAGTTATAGTCATTGGATGCCAGTGTTGCAGCTGCTTTGGTTCCATACAGATCGCAACGAATACCACGTGTACGATTCACTGTAATCGCTATATCTTCCACTTTTTGAATCACTGTGGTTGGTTTTCGGCTTAAACCAAACGTCATTTGTAAATAATTAAACGGCAAAGTCTTACTAACAACCCGGCCTTGCTTATCTTCTGCCGTGATTTCCATCATGTACGATGTATTAGCTTCTAAATTGAAACCTTCACTTGTCAATTTCTTGAAATAAGTTTCACTATTTGTCGTTAACGCCTCTTTACCATCAATTTTAATGCTCGTTATTTTAGATTCACCCACCAAGCCATTATGAACAGCTACAACGACATCATCTAACATATTGATTGTTTGTGAGCTGGTCAGTTTTTCAATAGAAGAACGCTTATGCAGCACTTTGATCTGCGGTAACGGTCTTACCACCTCAATGTTTTCATACATTACTGAACTTTCGTTGCTATAGGCGTCCTTTGCGCTCACCTGTACAGTGTACATTCCTGGGGTTAGCGTCTTCATTTCAAATGGAAACGCCTGTGAATTTTCTCCAGTTATCGCAGTTCGAGAGTTTATTGTCGTTACATTGGTTACGTTATTTGGCACATCAAATGTGAAATCGACGCCATCAATATTTAATGTGTTGGTACTCTGTGTACCATCCTTGGCCGTAAAAACAAGATCAACTCGTGACGGCTTCCACCAAACATCCGTACTGGCTAATTCACTGCGTAAATTGTTAATCCCTACAGCTCCCTCACCACCAGAGATAATCACTGGGAAGCCTAGATCTGTATTCACTAAAGGATTGCTTTCAAGCGTTGGATTAAACTTAGTAAACACAATGTTAGGACCACGGAAATCATGATGAATAACCCAATCTTTGGGGGTTAAATCTGATGTTAACCACCCGCCAATTTTACTGTTCGCTAAAATGCTATAGTTACTGTCCATCTGTAAACGATCTGGAGCTTTTGTAAAACTCACATTGCTGTATATGCTACATGAGTTTGTATTAACTTTTACATCACACGTACCCACGCCAGCAATCGAGATCGTCTGTTCATAAGTTCTAGGTTCAACCATCACGGTAGTGAAATTCAGCTTACTAGCTGCACTGTAGTTATACATTTCAAAACCTTTCACAACCTTGCTCATCAAGCTTGTAGTAACATCAAGCACAGTTGGTTTTGCTGGCTCAGTGACATTAACAGTTAAAGAACCTGTTCCAATATCCAGTTGAGTCAACTGCATCCCGTTATAACCAACAAGAGAGTAATCTAATGAATATTGCCCTGCCTTTTTGAATATGCCCGTTACTTTGTTGTTTGCTGCAGAAATCCCTTCAGGTAAGGATGTCCACTTCACGAAACAAGGTACGTCGCCTTTCTTTATGGCTCCTTTCGCTAGAGCCTCCGTTGCAACTAACCGGCAGCCACCTACTTCATCTACTACTAGCCCAACAACTTCACTGACAACCGCCTCAAAATCAGTCTTATCAAGTTTTACGGCTGATAGCTCAGTCTTAACGTCCCCTTCGTACAACTTTGCTTCTATGCCAGGTGCATATCCAACAGGCTTAGTGTCGGTATAACGACATTGATCGCCTTGCACTGAAAATGGAGAGTTACAAGATGGGTTAGAACCTATTGATTGAGTCAATACGCAGTTTCCACCGCTGACAGACATACCTGTAGGGCAAAAATCATAAACAACATCGACTGTTTTTGAATAGGTACATCCACCTGAATTTGATACATAGCCCACTGGACAGTTAGTTAAGACAGTTGTTTTATTAACGCCCTCACATTGCCAAGTAGTTTGATTTAATGACATGCCAACATCACAAGTACAAGATGAGTCAACAATTGTTGTCGGACACGTTGGGGCCTTAAACACATCTTTAACACATTCACCATTCGTTAATGTATATGAAGCTGGACAGCTCTGAATCAAAGATGTCGTATTGCTATAAGTACATGACTTACCATCAGCTGATTTCACAAATTTTACCGGACAAGTTCCCACAAGATCCGTATCTGTCAATTTTCGACATTGAGTTTCTGATATTTTGCTATATGAAGAATCACTACAAATCCAGTTTTCAGTTTCCGTTAACAACAACGAACAACTTGCACCAGAGAGCGTATACGTGGGGTTATTACATTTATAAATATGAGCACTTATTAATACTTTCTCGCATATTTCAGTGGTCGTATTGGGGGTGTAACTTGGATCGGTACATGACAACGAATACGCAACAGTTTGATACCAGCTACACGTACCATCGTTGTGATTTGCGTAATTGGCTGGACAACTCCATGTATTTGCTCCCGTTTGAAGCTGGCTACAAGACCCATTATTTAAATTAGTATATCCAGTAGGGCAACTATAAGCGTAAGAGATTTCATTTAGTAAACTACAAGTTGAGCCAGAGAGCGTTTGATCCACTGGACAACTCCATGTATTTGCAGCCGTTTGAAGCTGGCTACACATTGAACCTGATAGCGAATATCCCGCGGGACAGCTGTAACTAAACACGGCCGTTTGTAACAGACTACAGGTTGAGCCAGAGAGCGTTTGTCCCGCTGGACAACTCCATGTATTTGAAGCCGTTTGAAGCTGGCTACACGTTGAGCCTGATAACGAATATCCCACTGGACAGCTATAACTAAATGCGGACGTTTGTAACAGGCTACACGTTGAGCCTGAAAGCGTTTGTCCCGCCGGACAGCTCCATGTATTTGCAGCCGTTTGAAGCTGGCTACACGTTGAACCTGATAGCGAATATCCCGCGGGACAGTTGTAACTAAACGCGGCTGTTTGTAACAGGCTACAGGTAGAGCCAGAGAGCGTTTGCCCCGCTGAACAACTCCATGAATTTGCAGCCGTTTGAAGCTGGCTACACGTTGAACCTGATAGCGAATATCCCGCGGGACAGCTGTAACTAAATACCTGAGTTTGCAACAGTGAACACGTTGAACCATTAAGAGAATAACCAACAGGACAACTCCATGTATTCGCCTCCGTCTGTAACTGACTACACGTTGAACCACTCAATGTATATCCAGCTGGACAGGAAATTGATTGAGCTACCTCCGTTAAAGTTCGAATAAATCCGTCAGGAGAATATTCACTTATACTTTGACTTCCCATTATTTGTATTCTGCTATTTGTGTAGCACTGAGAAGTTGTTGGACCTGTTTGCTTACACCAGTTAGTGACTATCCCGCCAGAGCTGACAGTCATGGCTTTCATACAAGCACCCCACTTACCATCAAAATCCGGTAACGCTGAATTTTGGCACAACCAAACTGCCGTGGATTCATAACATTTACCATTTGTTTCAGATGAACCACTAGGACAGTTTGTTGTAGCAGTAATAGTTGAAACTTTCTCACACCGCGCATTAGCCGAAGAATAGGTGTACCCACTACTACACACCGGCGAGGCCGATGAGGTAGTGACCTTCTCGCAGCGATCATTGGTGGCTGAATAGCTGTACCCACTTGCACAAACCTTGTTCGCTGTTTCGGTCACCGTCTTCTCACAACGGCTGTTTGTGGCTGAATACGTGTACCCACTGCTACACACTGGCGAGGCCGATGAGGTAGTGACCTTCTCGCAGCGATCATTGGTGGCTGAATAGCTGTACCCACTCGCACAAACCTTGCTCGCTGTTTGAGTCACCGTCTTCTCACAACGGCCGTTTGTGGCTGAATACGTGTACCCACTGCTACACACTGGCGAGGCCGATGAGGTGGTGACCTTCTCGCAGCGATCATTGATGGCTGAATAGCTGTACCCACTCGCACAAATCTTGCTCGCTGTTTGAGTCACCGTCTTCTCACAACGGCCGTTTGTGGCTGAATACGTGTACCCACTGCTACACACTGGCGAGGCCGATGAGGTGGTGACCTTCTCGCAGCGATCATTGATAGCTGAATAGCTGTACCCACTCGCACAAACCTTGCTCGCCGTTTCGGTCACGGTCTTCTCACAACGGCTGTTTGTGGCTGAATACGAGTACCCACTGCTACACACTGGCGAGGCCGATGAAGTAGTGACCTTCTCGCAGCGATCATTGGTGGTTGAATAGCTGTACCCACTCGCACAAACTTTGCTCGCTGTTTGAGTCAGGGTTTTCTCACAACGCTTATTGGCCGTTGAATACGTGTACCCACTGCCACACACAGGCGAGGCCGTAGCTGTTAAAGTGCGTTCGCAGATCTTTAGTGTTGGGTTGAATGAATATCCTGCCTGACAATTAAAATTAACAGATTGATTGACTGTTTTTCTGCAATCATTGGTTGATGCTTGATAGCTATATGACGGGTCGCTACAAGTTTTATAAGCACTTTCTACTAATGTTTTTTCACAACGGTCGTTTGCCACTGAGTAAGCATAACCCGCAGGACAATCTGCTACTGTGTTTTGAAATTCAGTCTTAGTACAAGTTCCATCTCCGTTCGATTCAAATCCAATTGGGCAAGTTACTTTTGCAATTTGCGATTGTTGGCGGCAAGTGGATACATCACCTGTCATCGTCCATTCGCTATTAGGACACAAATACAACAAACTGGTTGTATTAACCTTTTGGCATGTATTAGATGCGGCATCATGTGCGTAAGAGTCTTCACAAATTTGAGCTGTCACTTTTGGAATGTCTAATGAGTAGTGACTAAGCCCTGCTAAACTGGATGTTGCAGGATATGCGGGAATTTTTATAACCCCACCTGTTGCTGAAAGATCCTGCACAACAGTCATCTTCGCGCCCGGCGCTAATGTTTTCCCAAGGATGATAAGACTCGTTGAAGAGCTGCTGTCTAATGAAATGGTAACTTCTGTCAATCCCTGGGCTATCTTCCCATAACTGTCTGTGATGATAGGTGTTTCTAAGACCGTTACAGGCTGTCCAGCACGATCTATTACCAATTTATCCAAAGCCAATGCTTTAATCTCTGGCAATAAAACACTGGTATTGCTTGACGCATAACTAAATGAGACAAATCCCATAATACCAATCAAAACTATGGTCTTGATTAAACCTTTCATGACAACAACTCCACATTAGACTATTCCATTGATAATTCTATTCCCGATATTTCATTGATTTTTTCAACTCAGAGTCAATTTTCGTTGTGCTAATTAATTTTTGGTTTTTTCAATTGGAAATAAGGTTTTAAGCCAGTTGCGGGATTGATCAACCGAGGGATAATTTATTTATTACTAACGAGAGGATTTTTTATGTATAGCGCAGTGCATCAACTCTACTCATCAACACCTGATTATGAGCCGTTTCCAGAGCCATTGGCTCCGGCTCCCCAAGGTTCAGAGCGATACAAGGGAGCATTTAGAGAGTTCACATCGCTAAAATGCCACGGAACTAAAGCCGCTATCGAATTAAAGCCCTCCATTTCTAGAAAAGGTTGGGAAACCGTTATGCTTGAAGGGGCGAGTGCTATTGGCCCTAAAACGTTTAACTGGGGCAATAAGACCTCGATTCAGATCACTAAGAACGAGTTACCGCATATAATTTCGACACTTTTGGGAATAAAACCACTTTTTGAGATGAAATCACACGGAGCAGAAAAGAACAAAGGGGCTACCCTAAAATGGCAAACACAGGGCACCGTGACAACATTGTTCGTCAACATCTATGAGGGAGGAAAACCTGCTATTGCAGTACCAATTGGGGGATTTGAAGCCATGATGTTGGGACACATGGCGCTAGCTCAATATCTACAGAATTTCCCCACGCTAACGGCCGATGCTTGCATTCGATCCTTAGAAATAATGGCTCGACATAACATTTGATACCACAAATTTGAGCCCCAAGTGAGGCTCTTTTGTATTTCGGCGTTGCTGATAATTTGGATTGATGGTTTTTTACAAATAAACCATCCTTAATCAAGAACTTGTTTATATTTATTTAGTGTTGGGAGGCTTGGGAGGCGTCGATTTTCAGCTTTAACAAAATCAGTTTTTTGTAGCTCTGGCTTTAATCATTCTAGTATCAACCAATTATTTTCTAGCTTACGAAAACGGTTATCATATCGAGCATCTGACTTCTGGATGTACTCTTCGACAGTCAGTAATTGCCCATCTGAGCATAACTCTTTTCTCAGTTTTTCAAGTTTTTCGACTTCATTTCTTAGTCTATTTACTTCTCGATACAAGATATGTGGCCGGACATAAATGTTCTAAAACACACCGGCCTTGTGGGAGAGTACCATTTAACTTTCCCTATTTAATTGTTGTCAACACTAGCGTATTTTCTACATAATCACTTTCTTTGAATGAAAATGTAATCCCCTCATGCTTTAGGCTAAACTCCCGTAAATTAAGAGAATTTTTATTTAACTTCAAGGCTTCTTTCACTAGGCGGTTACACCAACTACTTATTCCCTCCCTACCATCAAATTCTTGAATAAATTTGTGTAAATAAAGCGTACTGAGCCGATCGAGTGCGTGAAGGGTAATTTCGTATTTCCACCCCATCGACTGACTATCTACGTAGGACCGCCTTTCCAGTTCAGCAGTGGCTAATGTCTTTTGTACTTCAGTCGAGTTATCACCCGTACATATTCGTTGCAAATCTTGGCTTCTAATCCTTGTATATCTCTGATTTTGATGCTTTTTAAGTGTACATATTACATTGTGAGTTGAAATCCCATTTTCATTTGTTAGCTGGTTATCCAAAATAAAATTCATAACTTTTCCATTCGATAATTATTAGCGGTGTATCCTAATATCCCATGGTTTCACTATCGAGCCACCCTGTGCTCACCCTGAATTTCTACTATAATTATCATAGAGTTGCTTAAAATCCCGACTCATTTTGAAGTACATCACTCCAGTATCGCTAGATTTTAAAATGGATAACCCATTCACTTTCCCAAGTAGGTACTTTTCTTCATTAGGCATGATCGAAATTTCAAAATCGAACTTCAATGGCCCTAGTTCACACTCGCTTGAGAACGCCTTTTCGACTAAATTGATTTCAGCGATGTCATCACGTTTGCCTTCCCTGATTGTGTGATCAGAAAAAATATCAATACCCTGAATACCTTCTATGTCTTGATTACATATACCGCCAACTGCCACCCACTCCCCATAGACTTCATTGTGCAGTGTCGATTCAATCAAAGTCTTTCTGGCTTCTAGTTTCCACCAGCCTCCACCACCCACAACCAGCGATATCGCGATGAAGCTCACCAATGCTATTTTATTGTTCATACACACCTTCCTGAGCCAACAAACCTGCGTACAACTGCTTAAAACAATCAATGAACGTTTTGATCATGTAATAGATGTGTTGTTTGCTAACCCCACCCGTTAAATGGACGTCTACTCTATACACCGTTGCTTCGCTTTCTTTGTTAATTCGGTATAGCCGACCGATTTTTGTATTTTGATTAAATCTCGATATAAACTCACCCTCAAATCCAACAGGGAGCGTGACCATCACACCGAAAAAATCAACACCATTATGAGCAGACCAAGAGCCGTTGCTGAAAAATAGAAGTCTCGATGATTCAACGGTAATACTAAAAATAGAATCGCTATCATCAAGGTCAATTTTGGCGTTACAAAAGCTAAAATCATTAAGTAAATTGATGAGTTCCCTCGTCGTTATATTCTCAATGAGTTCTGATGACGCTCTCGCAGAGAAATTATCAGAGACATTCGGCTTCACTTTACATTCCAACACTTCCAATAAAAATTCGTCTATATTAGTTTTTTCCATAATATTTCCTTTTAAATAACGATAGCCGCAGCCAACAAGCTATAAGCCGTAATATGTTCTAAAATACCACCTGTCGTACACAGTGATATCCCAAATCGCATTGGAAATGGCCACAATAGCGGTACGCCACTATCTGACAACATATCCCCCAGTAAATGCGAGAAGTAACCAATTAGTAATGCCATAATCAGCCAGCTTTCAGGCATATCGAGATTAAACAGCCATAGCACACCAACAAAAGGCCAAATCGAGTGCGTTATTTGTCGATGTCCAAATAATCCCGACAACGGCAATGAAATAAACAACACTCGGCGCCCAATTGTAGAGCCTGGATGATCTAAATCCGGGAGTAATGAGCCAAAAAATACGCAACCAATGACAGCCCACACTGGCATAGCAAAATCAATATATTTCACCGCAGCGATAGCGACCGCGGTTGTAACAATCAGATGGTTGCGGAACATCACCTTAGTTCACCAAATCCATGGCAGCATCAAGCGGAGTTTTCTTGGACGGAACATCCATTGCTTGTGGTTCCTCCGCTGCAGGAGGAATGGCTCGACTGGTAGCCCCTGACAACACTTTATTTTGCTGATCCATTAACTCTAATTTCCGCGCATGATCACGTTCTTCATCTTGCGATTTTCGAGCACGCTTGGCCTCTAGACGACGCTCTAAATCGTTAAATGCTTCTAATTCTTTGGCATCTTGCGAATCAGCCTTAATGCTCTGCAGAACCTTATTAAACTCATCAAATGGCAGCTTTAATAACGTGAAAGCCTGAAATTTGCCGTCAGGCAACACCATCACTTTTTGGTCAACGAGGTCATATCCGACAATCGGCACTGAATCCACCAGCTTATCGATTAAGAACTGGCTAGCTTGCACTAAATTACCAGCCGCGTCTTCACGCTCATAAGAACGTTCTGAGCCAGAGAGCTCTTGTCGATAATTCTTGGCCAACTCAAACTCAGCCTGTAAACGCGCCTTTTTAACTGCAAGGTGCATGTCTTTAGATGATGCTGCTCCTACCCCTACCAAGCCATAACCATCATTTTTAGGCGGGGCTATATACCAATCTGGCGCACTATCAAGCTTTGCCTTAGCTTCTTCAACGGCAATGTCCTTTAATGCTTCTTGTTGTTTAGCGTATTTTTCCACTGGATCAGATGCACAACCCACCAACACAAAGGCAACGGCTAACGCGATAGATAATTTTTTCATTTTAATGTTCCTTAATAAAAACCGATTCTTCGGGTCTGATATCGCAAAAAGTTTCCTGCTGTATTCGTCCACTTGCTTGTATTTGTATCGTATTCTTCCTCCTGCACCCTGAAGCTAATTTTTATTCCATCCTCGGCGTCTTTCTCAGGCATGTAAGCCGACAATGTGATGTCATCCAACCAAATATTACTGATATTGACTTTAAACTTTTCCTTACCAATGTTGATTTGCAACCAGTAAGCCGTTCTCGACAACTCTCGAAACGCATTGTCAAAAGCTTCCGGTTGAAGCGGCATTTCAGGAGTTAGCAGGCTTTGCTTGTGCAATTGATAAAAACGCGAGTCTCCAAAAGCGAATCCTTTCGAAATTCCGCATCGAACCTGCTCTTCTTCGTCAATAAACGACCTTTCCCCCGGATATCGATAAGGCAGAAATTCATATAATGAGGGTCCACAATATTTGGGTACCAATAATTCTTTCACCTCAATTGATACATTGCTTTGATTAGGGTTGAGTAATGCGTCACATCCGAAAAAGAACTTTTTACAATTTTTAATAACATTTTCATTAGCCGCTATCGGATACCATGCGTCTTTAACGCCCCCCTTTCTTTCAATCGTAACCCTGACTTTAATTTCCGCAACTGAGTGCTCAAGTGGAATAATATCAATCACTTGGTAATTAATGACTGGATTCGCCATGAAAGGGAATACAAACTGCTTATACGCGGAAACTATCTCTGATTTTAATTTTTCGCTTGGGGTTTTCCCTTCTCGATGCGCTCGCAACTGTTCCTTAACCACATCGCCGTCGACCATCCCTAGCCTACTGTTCAATTTGGCGTAGTAGTTAGCGACGATCACAGAGTCAAGCGTGCTTAACGTGAGGTTCATCTTCATTTTGTCTAACACCGCCACCAGCTTTTGATAGTCGGCATTGAGGTCATCGATAGCTGACTCCATCAGTTTTTCGCGTTTTTCACTGTAAATCTTCAACTTCATCGCTGAAATATCAACTGTGACATCGGCAATCACATTCACTTGATCATGGTCCAACGCTTTCACGTACCGCGTATTGGTAACTGAGACATTAGCACCTTGGGCAATAACGCCTTTTTCTAACATCTCATCGGTCCGACTATCGTAACTTGTTGTGTGAGTGACAAATTTAGGTGTCATTGTCACAGCTTTTATCTGCAACAATGACTCAGCCCGATTAACAGCCTGCTGCACCGTTTCGCTATCACTCATTAGCACTGAGACTTCCATGTCCTTATATTCATAAATGTTCGGCTCTTCAGCGCAAACCTTGCTCGAACTTAGTAACAGTAGTGATAGCCCTAGTAACGTAAATTTCATCTGGCCCCCTCATTTTCAATTAATCCGTTATATCAAAGAAAATTGTTCATAAATCTCATTTCAGAAACAATTTAAGACGTGCTAATAAAAAATTTCTTCACCAACCATTATCCATCTATTTAAAAACGCGCAACTGCAATGTATCTATCTGATTTACAGTCAGTTGCCTGTTTTTAGGTTGATGAAATAATGATTACAAGAAGTGAACGAATGAGAGAATATTTATGGGCGCACCGTTAATACAAACAACATCGTTAGATTGGCAAGACATGATCCAACCAGCATATACCGCATCTGGCAAACCTAACTTTTTGGATGCTCAAGGTGAAATCGTTGAAGGGATTTACACTGACATGCCTAACGAGGTCTATCACGCCTTGGACGCCCATAGCTCTACAGGCATCAAGACATTCGCTAAAGGACGTCACTACTACTTTCGTCAGTATCTATCCGATGTGTGTCGTTTAAGAACCAAGCAACAAGAATACACATTCGACGCAGGTACGTTCGGACACATGCGAGTATTAGAGCCTGAGAATTTCCATGGAAACTTCATGCGTAATCCTGTGCCAGAAGATTTTCCCGATGTAGAGTTGATTGAATCCATTCCGCAACTAAAGGCTGCATTAGCTAAAAACAATTTACCTGTATCTGGTGCAAAAGCCGTACTGGTTGAACGTCTTTACGCATTTGACCCCACATTGCCATTGTTCGAAAAATTGCGTGAACAGTTAATTGTCAATTTTTTAGACCAGCGTTATGCCAAATATCTACGAACCGATGCTGAACTGGATGAAATGGCGTACTTCTATGGAATAGATACATCACAGACGCGTGAAAAGAAAATAGAAGAAATTCTTGCGATTAGCCCTTCTCAACCGATTTGGGAAAATTTAATCAACCATCACGTTATCGATCACATTGTATGGGACGATGCCATACGAGTAGAACGCAGCACTCGCGCCCACCCAAAAGCGGATTGGCTGCTCAGTGATGGTTACGCTGAATTATCGATTATCGCACGTTGCCCAACCACAGGCCTGTTACTCAAAGTCCGTTTTGATTGGCTACGCAATGATGCCATTGCTGTAGATTTAAAGACAACTCTTTCAACCAACCCGACCAAGTTTGGCTATCAAGTTAGAGATCTTCGATATGATCTTCAGCAGGTATTTTACTGCTACGTCGCGAACCTTGCAGGCATCCCAGTTAAGCACTTTTGCTTTATTGCAACGGAATATAAGGACGCTGACAACTGTGAAACATTTGAGCTGTCTAGCAAAAAAATCATTGAATCCACTGAAGAAATGTTCGATTTGCTAGATGAGTTTAAGGAAGCACTGACTAGCGGCAATTGGTACGGACATGATCGTAGTCGTTCGACTTGGGTTATAGAGGTTTAACTGTAGTTGCGGGATTAACAGCCCAGTTTAATCTGGCTATATCAGTTTAAGGAGTTCACCATGCAAACCGCACAAGTCAAATTGTCAGTACCGCACCAGCAGGTTTTCCAAGATAATTTTAATTACTTGTCTTCACAGATTGTTGGCCATCAAGTCGATCTCAATGAGGAAATCGGCTATCTCAACCAAATCGTGTTTAATTCGCTTGCGACCACCTCCCCTTTGGATGTCGCCGCATCATGGTCAGTGTATAGGCTATTACTCAACGTTTGCCGTTTAGGGCTCTCACTTGATCCAGAAAAAAAACTGGCTTATGTGATCCCATCGCTGACTGAAACTGGCGAGAAAATAATGAAACTGTATCCTGGCTATCGCGGAGAAATTGCCATCGCGTCCAACGCAAATGTACTCAAAAATGCTAATGCCGTTCTGGTTTATGAAAATGACCATTTTCGCATTCAAGCAGCCACCGGAGAAATTGAGCATTTTGTGACGTCGTTGTCGATAGATCCCCGCGTCCGTGGTGCATGTTCTGGAGGGTACTGCCGTAGTGTACTGATGGACGGCTCTGTGCTTATGTCCTATTTAAGCATCGAAGAAATGGATAGCATTGCACAACATCAAATCGAAGCGAACATGGGTAATACCCCTTGGAATAGTATTTGGAGAACAGAAATGAACCGGGTCGCTTTGTACCGCCGCGCAGCAAAGGATTGGCGTCAGCTAATCAAGGCTACCCCTGAAATGCAATCCTCGTTGTTAGATACTGAATTTTAGGAGTTCGCTATGGATATTATTCAAACCACCATTAATGACATTAGCAATATGTTTTCGCTTAACGATTCAGAAATGCAGTCTATCAACCAATTTTTATCGACGTCTTTGGATAGTCGGTTTCAATTTGGTCATGAGTTTTTCTTGCTAAAGGATGTGGTGCCTACCACGCTACTCGAAGCTGTTATCCCTTATGTTCATGCTGGCTTGCAAATTGATACCAACACGATGGAACTGCAAGCGCGTTATCACGAATCAAAATTCAGGTTTGAGTTTGAACTAGACTATTCTTTTGCTGGTTTAACCGCGTTATTACTAGAGCATTCAAGCATTGCAAAGATTGTAGTTAACCCTGTTTACGAGAATGATACGCTGCAAATCAATCACGCATCTCAAGAAGTGCATCACACTGTTGCCGTTGAACCCAGTGAGTTGCATGGACTGTATTGCATTATCGATTTAGACAATGGCCAATCGTTCTTTGCACAAATGTCAGCTGAAGAAGCATCGCAAGCCATGTACGCTAACATTCACGACCGACTCAATGGTGTGAACCCGTATATCACTAACACTAAAAAATTGATGTTCTACAAAGCCTCTTGCCTACGTCGTGGACTTAAAGCGATTTCAGCAATGCAGAACAACGGTGATCTCGACATTGTATCCACGTTGCTTAATTTGCATGACCGTCAATTCCATAAAGCCAAAGCATTGCGAAAAGTTATGCCTTTAAATCACTACAAGTTTCGCGGTTGCTCTAAACAACCTAGTACCATTGACCAGCTCTTTAAAAACAACCAAGGCAATGTGGTAATCCCGTTTGCCCCACTCGCTCAGAAGTCGGTAACAAAAAACGAACCACTGCCGCCAGCTAACAGCGAAGACTTCATTGCATGGGGATCTGACGTCATGGGCGTGGGGTTTTAATTATGCCTGATTACGATTTCATTGAAAAAATCACTGTGCTACAGCACTCGGAAACAAAGAACATTGTTCGATTGATGATCGAACACGATGGCAACCGCAACTATGGTTTGCAATGTTCTACCGTCACCAATGGCAAAACACGCCATTTTTATAACAACAAAATTTGGCATTCTGTGTATCAAATTAAAGATGAACTTGAATGCCGGGTATCTCAGTATGAAGAAAAGGGGTTCGACGTTGTAACTGAGATCTCTTTGGCCCCAAATAAAAATGCCGCAAAGCCAACCGCCTTCTGCTTTACTGACGAAGTTTCGATTGTAGTCAACAACAACGTTCTGCCTATTTCAGCTAAAGACATCCCTATAAAAATAGAATGTAGCTTTCATAAGTTAGATCTCATCGATTTGCGTTACAACACTCAGTTTTACGAACCTACAATAAAAAATTACTTTGAAAGCATAAGGGTAAATATCGACTTTTTGCCGTTTGATATGGTTGCTGTAGTGGATGGTAACCAGATCAAGGTATTATCTCTCGAGTTTAAGTCAAAACCTACACCTCTAAATGCATTCCACTATTTGCGCTCGTTGTCGAAGAATATCGCTACTTTCGACATGGTGGATGCAAATACCCTACTACTCGATGAAGTTGCAGGTATGAACTTTGCCTACTATGCTGATAACCAATTGATTTTCTGCATTACTCAATCCTGGGTGAATGCTAAGGTCTATATTGAAAAACCAACATACTCATCAACCTGCAAAGTATTCAGTGTCCGTGACGAACAATTTTGTCAAATTTATCAAGGTGAGATAGCTAACGTGACTCGCTCAGGAAATGCCGAAGTGAAATACTCTATTGTGGATGGGAAACCCTCGGAGTTTTTATTCCTCAAATTTCTTGGATTTGAAGAGGAAATCTCATCTATTTAACCGAGTAGCGCCTTTTAAAGGCTGTGTAAATATATAGAAATACAGCAATTAGTCATTTAAGAGGCGTTTCTATGTTTACTTTCCCTTTAGATCAAAAATCTCGTATTCAGTCAATTTGCAGCCATGCCACCAGCAAAATTAACCCTATCTTTGAGCAAGTGCTAATCGAGGCCGATGCCTGTGCCAATATGATTCGTTTTAGCGCCTCTAACGGCTCTCAATTTAATTCTTTTAAACTTGAAGCAATGGTAAGTGAATCTTGCTCATTCACCCTGTCTGCCAAAAGGTTGGCAACAGTGTTAAGTGCTCTCGCTGCTGATACTGCTAAATTCGAGGTAAAAGATGGTATGGCCATCATCAAAAGTGGTAAAAGCCGACTCAAATCTCCTGCAAGCCCTGCTAGTGATTACCCTGACGCGCCTACCGTGATTGAATCTCAGGCTTCAATTATTTGCAATATTTCAGAGTTATCAGCCCTATTTAATACTGCGGCTTACGCGGTCGCTAAAGGGGATGTTCGTACCTACTTGTGCCATGTTAATGTTTCAATAGAAGCCCAAACGGTAAAGGTTTGCGCGACTGATGGACACCGATTAAGTCAACTGACCCACGAGAATTTAACTTGTAGTGGCAATGGTAGCTATCTCGTTCCTACGTCCTTGATTTCCGCCGTGTTAGCGCAATCGCTGCCACCAGAAACACAAGTTGTCATTTCATTTGATGAACAACGCGCTTCGATTACAAGTAGTGATACGTCTGTCATATCAGTTTTAGGTGAAGGTCGTTACCCCGATGTAAATAGAGTAATTCCCAATAGAACTGGTGGGTTTGTTTCCTTCAATTTAGACGATCTAAAACAGACTATTAAACGCTTTCATGCTGTCGCCAGCCTTGAGAAAAATCCCATACTTCGCTTCGACATTGATAAAGAAGTTGTATTATCTGTTTCAAGTATTGATGAAGCCAATTCATTTGCAGAAACAATTGACCATGTTGAATTACACTGTCCTGCGATAACCATTGGAGTGAACCCTAGTTACCTTGCTGATGCCCTTGCAAAACAAGGGGGCGACAGAGTAACTTTTTACTTCAACCAATCAACAGCGATTTTGATCACTTGTGACATACATGAATTGATCACTCTAGTCATGCCCGTTCGTTGTTGATTTGAACTGATCAGAGCAATTGATATAGCCTATATAACATAGGCTTTATCACAACTTACAGGTCGTTGAAGCTCAATTTGAAAATCTGGATGCCGTAGCGCCTGCTACAGCTATATAATCAACGTGACCAGAGCATCAATAACTCAATCTAGTACATTTTATCTTAGGCTTACGATGATTAATTTCGAATATGAACTTTGGAAAACTGAGATCACAGACTATTGCAATGCTTTAGCAGAGTCATTTACCACCGAGCTATTGACCAACCATAGAGATGTTTCATTGGGATGGCTTGGAACAACGCTCATTGCACAATCGTTAAAAGTAAAACAGATCGTCCTTCGCGAAAGCAGTAATGAGATCAAACTACAGACCTATGGTTTTTTGGATGACTTGTCACGCAATGAATTACTGCCAACGGTCATTCGCCATTTAGCTCAATGTACCGAAGATGGCCGCCGCCACCAGCTTGCTGGTCAGGATTCCTGCGTTGAAATGAATAAAATTTCGGAGTTGGCTGTTGTTCTGGAAAAACGGCTACATCGAGGGGTTACGCTAAAAGAAATCGATATAGCTGTCGCTTGGCTCACCATTGGCGTTGCGGCATTACTTGTTCACTGGAACGAACCCATCGATACAGCAAATGCAGCTATTATGCAGTACATTGACCGCTTAGAACTGGATGATATTAACTGCAGTCATTGATAAGACAAAGCCTCTTTGAAAGAGGCTTTTTGTTATCAATCAACCAATTAAATCATTTTAGGATAGCCTGAAACTTGACTTAATTACTTATTTTTTGCCTCGACTCTTGAAGACATCGACAAAACAATGGCCAATCCGAAAATTTCATTGCCGGCATCTTAACTCGCTGCCCCTTTGCAATTTGATCTGCAACTGCTAACATCGCTTGTACTGACATTGTGAATACTCCCTTGTTGGTATGGCGACGAACATGAGCTACTTGGCGGTTGAGCATGTTCGTCGTTTTGTTTTATCACTGAGTTATGTTTTTGGTGCTAATACTTCAATAATATATTGCTCTATTTTGGCTAACTCTTCTTTAGTTGCTCTCGATATTTCAAAAACCTGCTTAACTCCACTGTTACGAGTTTTTACCCACTTATCCTTGCTAATATCGATAATTTTTCGCGGTTTTTCGTTGTTGGTTTTCTTGCTTAAACCTGCGGCCTCCACAATAAAGGCCATCGTCTCCTTGTAGGATGTCCCTGGCTGCATGTCTAACCCTTCAACAAAACTCTCTAGCTCTGATTGCGTGGCGTATTTTTTAGCAACCTTTTTTAATATCGTATAGCTGCCATCGCCCAACTCTTTTTTATCTTCAAATAGTGCTATCAAAAGACTTGGCACTGACCAAGCTTTCATACATCGGTCGAATTTACTTTTGCTTATTTCTTCTTCAAAAATAATTTCTTCTTCAGTCATGGGCGATGTTGGATGATTCAATAAAGACTCATAGTAAGCACCGTGATCGCGCAACGAATGTTCTTCCGCACTTTGCAATTCTTTAATTAACCCCTTAACTTCCTGATTCGTTAAGGTTTCTGTGCAGTACATTACCCGTAAAGGTCTATGGGCTTCGATTGCTGCGGCTCGTCTGCGTGAGCCATCGTAGAAGGAATATATGCCGTCAATTAGTATTGCAATACAACTCTGATACTGTTGACGCCTGATAGAGTTAACCAATGATTTACTCTTCAGCTCGTTTTGTACGCGCCGGTTATGCTCATTAACTTTCGTTAGACGTTCTACATCTTCGGCAGGAATAGTGATCTCTGTAAAGGTCACATTGCGGCCAGAGATTAATGTCCAAACCGTTGGCTGATTGGCTTTTTCAGCCTGTTTCTCAGCCATAAGTTTCGTCACCTCTTCGGTTATCGAGGCTCCACGTTTTTGCCTTAATAGTTTCGCATTCATTGCTGACGGCTCCTGATTAATTGTGTACGCGCAAAAAATGAACGGGCGAAAGTGTAAATGGCATCTTGAGAAGATTTAAGCGCACTTCGCCCTCCATCGTACATAGTCGGGTCGACTGAAATCACTGTGTCCAGTGTCACACCACAACGCTGAAAACCTGATAGTTCAGGAATGTGTGCGTCTAACATTTTCTCACCCAAACAGAGTGTTGCACCTGATAAAGACTCCTGATGCTGCATGATGTGAGAGCTAAATTTATTCATAAAACCCATCAATTCCTTGCCTGAGACATCAATCCCTTGCTTGCTCAGGTATTTCAATAACAGGGGTAGTTGCGATAGGTATTTTAATGACGAATGAAAATCAACAGGTGCAGGAGGAAGAGGTGTCACGAGCAGATCAGCCGCGACGATACCGTTTAATAAGGAAAAATCCAAATGTGGACCGCTATCGACAGCAAGGATATCGAAGTCTCCTAGCAGTTTTTCAATGACATTCTCTTTCAATAACGAATGTGGCTCTTGGTTATCAAGTTTTTCCTCACAGTGCTCCAGCCATGATGTCGTTAAAAACGCATCATCAATCGCAGCTGGCATGAGATACACGCCCGGCACGTCGGTTTCGAAGATGTAATCACGCAACAGGTCTTCTCGCGTTAGTTCTTTAGTAAACATCGCTTTGGCCGTTGTAAATGGTTGCCCACCGATAGCAAGGTTGCTTTTATAAAACATAGTGGCACTTGCTTGAGGGTCTAAATCAAATACGATCACCCGCAAATCATGATGAATTAATGTGGGTTCCGTCCTTAACGCATGGGCAGTATTTACACAGGCAGAAGTTTTACCAGAACCACCTTTTAAGTTGTTGAAATAAAGAACAAACCCTTTGCTATGAGTGTTGCGATATTTGGGTACTTTCCGTTGCTCATAAATCGCAATGACATCCTTCAGGCTAAATGAATCCAGATTGCCATTATCTTTACGTTTGAACTCGTAACCCTGAGCTTCCAGTTCAGTCATCGCCTTTTCAACTGCATTTCGAGATAGGTACGGGAAAGACTCGATGGTTTTTTTCGAATATCTCATGTGAAACTCAGGCTTGCTAAACTCTTTCTTAAAGTCCAACACCTGCTTATTCATAACTTCTAAATACGTATCTGCTTTACTCGATATAAAGTCGAAATCTTTAAGTTCCATACACACCCCTTATGCTAATGGCACGATACTAATACACATCAAACGAGCATTCAACACGAAAAACGAGTTTTCACACAAAAAGTGTGCATAAACCCGAAGCGCTTACAAAAATTAAATAGGCGAGCCATAAACACAGTTAGTAAAACTCTTGAATAAACACCTAAAAATGCAAAAAATTCGCAAAGCAAAATACAACCGTAAAACCATGTATTTTATAGCTTTATAGCGATACCACTCCAAAAGATTCGCCCCGATTTTCGCAAGGTTTTTACGTCACCGTCACAGATGGAATGCCACTTTGATGCAACCAAAACTGGTTGTTGAACTGCAACAATCGAAAAGGAGACGCCCTTCTCTCGCCTTGTTATTTGGTCGCGCAATTTTCAATGAGAGCAATAATACGCTGAACTTATTTACCAAAGAGCACCTTTTATGGATTACGACCACATCATATCAACCTTTAAATCGGTTATAGACATCGACAAAACCATTGAAACTTTCAACCGCAAAGCAAAATCTTTACGAAAAAAGGCAATTACTGCGCCTACACTAGCCGATAAACTGGCTATCAATAAAGAAATTAAAATAATTAATGAGATCGTGTTCAAGTTGAAATTTAACTATTTCCAACTTGAAGACAGAATAAACCGCCATGTATAGCCCCTATCGTGAACGCACTGTTAACTTAGGCGACTGTTATAAAGTTTACCGCAACTTAAATAATAAGATGTTCAGCTTAATTGCTGTCAATGGTGAGTTTAAGGGCAAAATTGTGGCACATGCTGAGTGTGTCACCTTGCATGATGTTCTGTTTGTCGTTTCCGAGGCATCAAGGATTCGTGCTTGTCGTGAAGGAAATCGCAATGTCCACGCATTTGCTATCGGGATATTGACATCGTTTAAGTGTCACAATGATTCTGCTCTAGGTAGGCTTTCAGCTATTACTTACAACCCATTTTTAAATTCAACCTTTGCATTCATAACCAATCAACAGCCCATTACCACTGCCACTGCCACCAAAGTTATTCTTCAACATGGAAAAGCCTATGCCACCCCATAGATGATAGGCAGTTGCTCGATTCTCACACCATGCGAATCTAATCACATTGAAACGACACAACTCAATTTAACAGGTGACTATATGAATGCAACAATCCAAAACACAGCAACACACAACACCATGCTGCCGATTAGCAGGATTGACGCCCTCCCCTTTGGTAATAGCAGACGCTCACGTAATGACAATAAATTCTCTGAGCTAAAGGAAAGCATTCGCATACGTGGCGTTATTCAGCCTGTGCTTGTTCGTCCAGCCGATGACCGCTTTGAACTTGTGGCGGGTGAAGGTCGCTTTATTGCCAGTAAAGAACTTGGATTAACAGAAATTCCAGTATTGGTTAAACTTCTTTCGGATGCAGAAGCCCTTGAACATCAAATTGAAGAAAATTTAAATCGTGAGGATTTGAATTTAGTTGACGAATGTAAGGCTGTTCAACAACTCAGCGCGTTTTATAACGGTGATCGTCAGGCCATAGCTGACCGTTTATCTTGGACAATGAGAAAAGTTAATGAACGGGTTGAAATATTAAAGTGTTGCGAAGAAGTGTTGGATGCTGTTTTAGATGGTTCTATCACTGTGGGACACGCACTGTTATTAGCCCCCTTCTCAACCAAGTTGCAGAAAGGCACGTTAATGAAAATCATTGATGAAAAATGGACGGTCACATATTTACGTGAACGCGCATCTAAGGGGCAGCAATATTTAAACCTAGCAAAATTTGACACAGCGGCTTGCAATACTTGCCCTCATAACAGTGCCGCACAATCAGGCTTGTTTGGTCTGGATGACCACAAAGCCGCATGTTCAAATATAAATTGCTTTAAAGAAAAAACAGCAGAATGGCTTGAAGTAAGAAAAGCGGAGCTAGCAGATCAATACGGTACAGTCCTGCTCGTCCAACAGATCAATGAGAATGACCGTAATACCGTTGATGCGATTACCGTTGGTGAAGAACAATTTACTACAGGATGCCAAGCCTGTGAGAAGCGTGTTGTTCTTGTAGATGACCGACTAGGCCGAGCGTTAGGGACAACCTATGAAAACCAGTGCATCGACAACCTGTGTTTTTCTAAATGTGTTAAAGCATTGACGCAACCTGTCGTGACCGAGAAAGAAGATGAATCATTGGTTGCTCCGCTTGAAAATGAGCAAGGTGATACCTCTGAATCTGTAGTGGTCGCACAAAATAAAGCGAAAATGCCAAAAGAAGCTAAAAAAGAAGTTAACTGTGTTGTTCCTAAGAAAGTAATTGAAACCAATAAAGCCATGCTGAGACAGACTTCTGTTGATTTACTAATGCCGCAAGAGTGCTTCCAGCTTGCTATGACCTATGCAGCCCTAAAGAGACTCTCCTCTAACTATAAAGCGATAAACAAAGAGCTATCTAACCCTTGCCGCTTCGAGGACACATTTAAAGCCGCTTTACGGTTGAATGTCTGCGACTTGAAATCTGAGATCCAAAACATCACGCTTCATTTGGCATCAAAGGAATCAGATCAAACAATCAATATGACTAACATGATGATTGATAACATCACCTTTGCTACAGACGCAAAAGCGGTAGCCGTAGCTAAGTGGATTCCAACGAAAGAGAACTTATCTGAATACACAATTGGCTCACTTTCAGCGTTATGTATCAAAGCTGGCGTTGATAAGGCAATGGATAGCAAAAAAGAGGGAAGCTTCACGACAGCTTCTAATGCAGGTAAAGCCAAATTTGTTGAGACAATTCTCGCAGCAGAATTTGATTGGTCTGGGTTTGCGCCTGATGAATATATTGCGTTGATCAAGTAAGTGCGGCCACAGGCAGACGGGCGGGTGAGTTGCCCGTTTGCCGACTTACGGCATGATTAATTTATCTAAACCAAATCCATTTTTGAGGTCACTATGCTTAACCAACTCAATCAATTAAAAACAATCGGTGGTGCTGAGCGCATCAACTTCTCAATCCAGTTTACGGCTGATAACAAAGCTAGAGTAATCCTAACTTCTCAGATTAATGCGGCTGCAACAGGCGACCTAGCCGACTTACTTCGCACTCCAATTGTAATGATGGGGAGTCTAGCCGACATTGACATGATGCTAACCAACGAGTTGTTTAACTTGGCAGAGAAAAGCAACAACATCAAATCTCAACCACAACGAGAAGCTACTGATGATGTGGCTACAAACGCGCAGCCTGACGATGACGGGAATTGGGTCGATTTAGAGTTTGAAGATGATAAAGAATCTCTATAAGGAGTAATAGCATGTTGAAGATGAACACGTTGCCAAGAACATTTAAAATCGGTGCTGCAACAATTACTGATCCAGCCCCTAACGCTGATTTAGAAGAAGTACAGCGGATATTAACTCAACAGTTCCCAATGATCCGCCACACCCGCCTCTATTTAGAGGACGGTCAGTTAAATGAAGCTGGAACAGAACTTTTTTACGAATTTCAACTTATCCCTGTCAAAACTAAAGGCTAGTGTTATGGATGAAAAATTAACTCAATGGGCAGCGGCAATAAGCAAAGAGGTTAAACAGTCGAAGCCTGTTCTACTCATACAAAGATTGAATAATATTCCTAGCTCTCCTCAACTGGTCGAATCCCGAGATATTCCCCCTCTTGGATAACCCCCAACACTTTTAGCGCCTTTCGAGGCGCTTTTTTTCAGTAGCGCGTTTTTGAGTCAGTTGTACTTTGTTCATATCAGCCGATTAAGCGTACAAGGTCAACACAATGAGTCTTAACCCGCCAACATTATCTAGCATGTCGAAGATTTGGTATTCTGCCATGAACGGGGCAACTGTACCCCCCCCCCCCCATGATGCACTCATTACCCTTAACCATCGCTATAGCGTATTTGACCGCAATATTAATAACATCGTCTCCATTCTTTCGCATGGTCTGAAAATGGGCTATCTGAGCCAAGAGCAAGTAATGCTTGCTGTGAATGAGCAAGATAACATTAAGCAAATTGAAGCAATCTCAAATTTGCTGGCCAAAGACTATTGGAGTAGTTTTACGACTCAAGTATCTGAAATAATCAATCTCCATAAAAACAACATACGCCTACTGGTCATCGACTCGCTTAAAGATAATCCAGATTTACAGCGAAATATGCTGGAGAGTTACGATGGTATACTTGGTTTCTATGAAAAAGTTATGGATTTATCGTTATCTTTAAGCGACCCCGAAGCTGTAGGGACACATTATCAATTCGATTTTGCGGTAAAAGTCACTTTCAGGGACGCAGTTAATAGTCAATTCGACGTTCAAAAGTATGCGTTTGATCCGCACTTAAAAAGTTGCCTAGTGGGACTTGTGGAAAAAATCATGCCTCACCAATTTGAATGTCCTACAGCCTACCTACACGAATCGGACAATAATTGGTTACTCGAAGAAATATGGGATGAATGCACGATTAAAAGCATTATGGACTATTTCAATGCTAAAGGTTTTAACAGCAGTGATGAAATAGACACAGAACAGATGTGTATAGATCTAAAAATAAATGACGGAGAAATGATCGACTATCTGAACGATTATGGCGTTGACTCCATTTTAGATTGTGAATATATGAACAGGTTTGTTGATGAAATCAATGAGCATTCAAAAGTCAAACTATCAACATTGCAGGAGCAAAGTAAATCATTGTCAAAGAAATATCCTGAATTGACACCATTAAACAATGTGTTTTCCTATTTTGAACAACATATCACGCCTACCATATACCCGTTTGAAGAAGCGTCTGACGTTGATACATCAAGTCAATTTTTCTATTCATACAACCATCCAGCAGAAATTTGGTCAATAGAAAACGCAATGGAACGCTTCTACGCAATGGGTGAACTGGCCGTATTAAACATGAACTTTGATCATGACATTATTCAATACTTTAATAACTACGCCATTACGACTTGCCTCAAGAGCTTAATCATGGCGGTCATTGAGTTGCGCGATTAGGTGCTTGCTTTAACCTAGTTCTATCTCTTTAGTTACATTAGGTATGGCGCTATGAATATTGAAATGACTTCACCAACTTCTCTTGTAGAGCAATTCATACAAGCAAACCTCGGTGATGAAAAAGAAATCCGCAGTCAGTTGGCAATTGTGATCCACGGAAATAATACGGGCTCACGAACCTGTATTACTCGCCACAAAATCAATGACGGCAAACTGTTGTTGGGGGATGTGATTTCAATTGATGACTTAGCAGAAGCGGTAACGGATATGCAAAGTCGCAATGAATCGAATAACCTGAATGCTTTTGCCGACTTCATTGAGCCACACATTATTGCTCAAAACTCAAAAATACTAGCTTGGTATACACCAAGAAAAGAGCAGACCCTCTTTTTAACAAAGTCGAGTGTTCTAGTGACACTTCCACCTTTGCTGTACGTTTACAAACCCGCTATTGGCAATGGTATCGCTTCTTTATCAGTTTTTGCACTTGCTTCTAATAAACGACCTAATACCAACACAAAACTCTACCACGCGCCATTGATGAACATTTATCAGAATGGAAGCGTGTGTCTTGGAACGATGAAAATTCCTCAACAAATGTCAGGCAATATTATTGAAGTGGTGGAGAAAGAATTTTTTGGTTCTAAATTTACCCACCCTAACCACAATCAATTAACGCGCAAGCCCGTCAACATTGAAGTATTCTATCGTCAAAAAGAAAAGTCTGGTCAACGAATACTTACTTCTGAACTTATGCCAATCAAGTCCACGGTCGGGCAAATCTTGAGAGGATGTTAATCATGTGCTCACAAGAAGTTGTTGATACTGCCCAAAACCTTTCGCAACTCACAGTCGCTAACCTTGCATTTAAATATGTATTACTTGAGAAAGAATACATGACTATTGCAGACAAATGGCTTGAGGGTTCACCCGACTATCTTTTGATCGAAGCACTATTCCATCTGGCATTACTGGCAAGGCGTGAGCGTGTGCATCCTCTATATGCCAACATGCTCATCTTTGATTGGGTTAAAGCTCCTTCACACACACAAACACTATGCTGGTTTAATCAATTGCGAAATGCCCTAAACAATAAGAGGCCATTATGAATAACTTAGTGTCATTTTTAATGAGAAACCCGAAAGCATTTGAAGCATTTAAACTCGGTAAGACGCCACCTTACAAGCCCACCATTGCAACACCATTGCGGGATTTAATCGAAACAATTCCACCAGCGTTACGCTATGAGTTTAAAGGGATTCGATTACACCCAGAATTGGGGTTTAATAGCTCGGCTAGATTCAATAATGTTCAGCAACTTTATACTTGGCTTGGGGGAGGTGTTAATACGTTCTTCCCAAATACACTACCTTACGTTCACTGGCGAAAAGCGCACTTCAATAAGAAATTAACAATCGATGACCTAATGCGGTTCAGTGAAAGCTATCCAATTGTTAAGTAGTGACATCGATTATGAATTATCTTTCTTGTATCCAAGTTAAAAAACTTAATGCGGCTGTGTGTTCCCATCCAGGCACAAAATTTATCAATTGAAAGTCAGGGATGTACGATAAGTGGGTGCAGCTGCATTTAGTGAGCATTTCGCCAAATTCTGTGCTGTGATAGCCAATATCACTATCCTCTAGGCTAATTATGCTGTACTCGCGTAGATCAATGTTGATTAAAAGCCGTATAAATTTATGCTCACAGCCGGTTCGTTGATATTTTAAATGCGCCTGCGTATCCGCAATGTCATCTACATTAGCTAAAACGTATTGTTTCACCTCGTCCAGTCTATCCATTTCCAACCTGCTTGCTCATTCGTAAAATTCTATATCTATCATATTAAAAACAGAATTTATACTAATGTATCCTCAGTCCACTGTGGTGGCGCGTTATTGAGAAGGTGCGAATATTTGGGTGTCTCTGAAAAACAAAGGTATCTCAATATGAAAAATCTAATTTCAACTCCAACAACATTACTCTCTAACGATCAGCTTTCTCAATTGATGTTCTATTTTAATGACCAATATAGAGCAGGTACGCCTGTGATCTCCGATGCGGCATTTGATTTCATCTATATGCCAGCCTTAAAAGCTCGTTTGCCTGAACATCCATTGATCACCAAAGTGCAACCTGAAGCATTCAATGCAGTTAGTAGCAATGGCCGCTACAAACATACCAAACCAATGCTTTCGACTCAAAAAGCCTATGAACAACATGATATCCAGTCTTTCGTCGAACGCTGCAAGAACGCGGCTGATGCACTTGGGATCACTGATGAACTTCTCTATCGAGTCAGCCCTAAGCTAGACGGTCTAGCGGCATCTTATATTAGCGCCGATGAAGAAATTTATTCGCGGGGGACGGGTTCGAAGGTAACAGCATAACTCACTTGTATCGAAACGGTTTGAAGTTAGTCGGTGATAGCAATAAAAACAACATCGGTGAGGTGGTTGTGATGCAAGACTATTTTGAAAAGGTACTCAAAGCTAAGGGGTTTGCTCACCCACGTAACTTTGTCGCAGGACTCGCTAACAGTAACACTTTAAGCGATATTGGTTTAAATGCGTTAAAAGACGGGGCGATACATTTAGCGTTCTTTGACTCCATCGACTGCCCATCTGTAACCGGCAGCGAACTTATTAATAATTTAGACTCATATTGTGACCAAGCGCGAAATGGCTCACCTTATTTAACCGATGGCACCGTTATCGAAGTTACAAACGAAGCCGTTAAGCAAAAATTAGGTCACAACAATCATCATCATTTGTGGCAAATCGCTCGAAAGTCAGTTGGTGAAACCGCAGAAGTAGAGGTAATTGGTATCGAATGGCAGGTTGGGCGAAACAAAATCACCCCTGTTATCCAGATTGTACCAACTTGGATCAGTGGAGCGACAATCAGCAAGCTCTCTGGCCATCACGCAGGATATGTTCAAGCTAACGGAATAGGGAAGGGGGCTTTGCTAGAGGTGGTAAGATCTGGTGAAATCATCCCATCTGCCAAATCTGTGATCTCAAATGTTGTAGCTGAGATACCAACAGAATGCCCTTGCTGCAAAACACATGTGGTATGGAAAAATGACTTCATAGTATGCACGAATGATAACTGCACTGAGCGCCAAGTCAGCTCGATTGAATATCACTTTCAGTTAGTGCAAGCAGATCTATTCGGTCGACAATCAGTACGTAAAATTGTAGAAGGAGGTTTTAACACGATTGTTTCCGTTTACTCAATGACCGAGCAATGCCTATTAACTTGTGGCTTTGGGGCAGGGCAAGCGGCTAACCTGATCGCAGAGATTAATCGCATTAAAGCAACGCCTGTCCCCGATTATCTTGTACTTGCATCAATTGGTATTCACGCCTGCGGTAGAGGCTCCAGCAAGCGTATTTTAAAGCATGTGCGCTTGGCCGATATCCGTGAACTAAGCAGCCAGCAATTAAAAGCCATAGAGGGCTTTGGTGACGCCACATCGGTATCCATCTGCAACGGAATACAGCAAAATGCCAGTCAGTTAGCATTCATAACAAACGTGCTTAACGTGACTGATTCCATTATTCCTTCTACCGCTGAAGCCTCGAAAAATGGAGCTTTGCCTCTAATTGGCTTGAATCTTGTATTCACAGGCAAAATGGAAAGCAACCGGGATGATATGAGCGCGAATGCAGAAAAACTCGGGGCGAACGTGCAATCCAGCGTTGGTAAAAACACAAATTATCTGGTTATCGGGCAAAATGTAGGTCAAACAAAACTGAAAGCCGCAACGGATAAAGGCGTTAAAATAATTACTGAATCTGAATATCGGAACATGATAGCTGCATAATTGTATATTATTAATGAAGCTCCCTACAAAGCTGTTTGTGGGGCACTTATTTTGAGGTAAATCATGCCGTTCAATCTTAAAAATGCGTCTATCACATTGACCATCTGCTGTATTGCTTCGTTGATTTTTGACGTAGACGCCAAGTTAAGCCTATTCCCAGTTATTATATTGATTTATTTATTTAATCTTTACATTTCAAGTAAATATCTGCTTAGGGTGGATCGTATGCCCAACATTATTGACCGCATCAAATTAGTGTCATTCTCTTTGAGCCTACTGTCGTTATTGATCACGCTAGTTTTTGTTAATGCGGAGGTCTTCATTTACCCAAACGTATTGCTTACTATATCCATGGTTATGTTTTTAATTTCCTATTTATGGGGCTTATACACGATGAATAAGCAACTTTGGCAATTAAAGAGTTTTTCGGATAATTCCAAGCTCACTTTCGGAATTCACGACTCAACAATCACCCCTCATTTTAGTGGTTCTTCTAAAAACCTTATAAGTGCAATTCGGGCATTCGGAGAATTGCTTAAGACCTGTAAAAAAAATGATAATGACTACGTAATAAAGCTCAAATCCCCTCTACTCAATAATGCCAAATTCAAGAAATTACTCTTTGCGTTGGTCTTGAAAAACAACGCTAATTTCGTGGAGACGGAAATCAAGATCATTTCCGAAAAAAATGTGTCAATTAATATCATTTTTCAAATTGCATATTGGCTTACCTTTATAGGCAGGGTTCAACTAACCCCTTCAGAATTATGGAAAACTGCATCATCCAACTGGACTGAAATTGAGTTATCCATATCACCAGTTGCCGATTATTAGACTTGGCATATTGTGAACTTATCTACACAAGAAAAAGGCACAAACCAATGGACTTCTTTATTCCTCAAAACATGCTCAATCGACCAATCAATATCTTGTTAATTGGGGCAGGGGGGTCTGGTTCTCAAATTGCTACTGAGTTATTTCAGATGGATGCGCTATTTCGGCAGGTATCAAATCAAGAAATCTACATTAACTTAACGCTTGTGGATGGGGATGATGTGTCCATCTTTAATGTGGGGCGTCAGTGCTTCTATCTTGGTGATGTGGGTTTCAACAAAGCTGATGTGCTTATTAATCGCTTTAACAATTTTGGAGGTACAAACTGGAAGTCTATTCCCCAATATTTAGATCCCAAACTTAAAGACTTCGTTAATACGGATATAGTGATTACCGCAGTAGATAGAGCTAAATTTAGAGTCGAACTAGGTAACATATTCAACAAGTCTAATGCTAAATCTGACTTGTTGTGGCTAGACGTAGGAAACGGAAAAAACGATGGACAAATCATTCTTGGTCACGCTTATAAAATGATTAACAGCAACGGTATCAGACTTCCGAATGTTTACGATCTTTATTCATCAGCCTTAGAACAGGTCGATGACACAAGCGAAGATACCCCTTCATGCTCAACCGAAATGGCATTACAAAAGCAGGACTTTGGTGTAAACCGAGCCGTTTCAGCACAAGCAACACAATTAATTTGGCAATTAGTGCGATACGCCAAGGTGTCACATCATGGCGCATTCGTTGATGTAGCTTCCGCGACTGTGCAACCAATGAAGATTGATCCACAACTTTGGGCTGTTTACGGTTATGTGGTTGAACAATGAACACAAACCTTCAAATAGAAATGGCTCACAAGGCCGCAGAATGAGGCGCTATAGACTTTGGCTACTCTGACTTTGCATAGTAATAAAAGTGGTAATGAACCCGCTAAACAAGCGGTGGGAGCTGCCTTAGACAAAGCCCTAGTAGATTATCTACCAAATGAGCCTGTTTTTTTGCTTTGTATCTAAAAATTACATATTTTCCTTTCTTTGTTCAGGGTACGTGTGGCATTTGCGGAGTAATGTCCACATATCCTGAACATCCTTGTGGTTATGTGTGTCACTGCGAAGCAATGTCCTGAAATTGATATTCTTACTTGTGCTATTCCTTTCATTTATAAATTTTATACGGCTTAACATTTTCGGCTGGTTGCGCCTTGATAGAAGAGTGCAATGATTAATTCGTCAATCAGTTACCGCATCGAGATTTATGAACACCGCCATCGAATATCAATATCTATCCAGCCATGATCATGGCAAATACGAGACAACCGTTGCTCGCGTCCAAAAGCTATTCCTCGATGGTTGGCGTGTAGTGTTAGGACTTTCAGGCAAAGACAGCATTGCGACCTCAGTATGTGTAATTGAGGGGCTTAAACGCGCTCGGGCGATGAATGCCGATGTTGGCCCGCTTTATGTTGTTACTACTGATACGACTATTGAAAATGTAGTGCTTCATGACTACATGCTTACGTTGCATGAAGATATATATGCGTATGCCATCGAAAATGACCTTCCCATCGAATGCCGGGTACTCAAACCTGCTCTTAGCTCTCAACCACTCGTTGAGTACATTGGCCGAGGAAAACTACTGAGAACCCCAGAAACGTCCTCAAAGTCGCGAGATTGCGCATACTCATGGAAAATTATGCCCCTCAAAACATTTCTAACCGATTTAGTAAAAAAACATCAAACTGAAAAAATATGCTCAGTATCGGGTTCGCGTGATGATGAAAGTTTAAAGAGGGCTGCGAGCCTAGCAAAACGGCATGAAACTGAGTTCGCACCCGTAATGAGTGAACTTGGCTGGACTATGGCACCAATAAAAAATTGGACTCTCAACGATGTGTGGCAGTTGTTCTCTAATATCGATGATGGTGATATAGAAAGTTACTCTGACCATTTCGACCAGTTGAAAAAACACTATTCTGCCGGAAACGGCGGAGTGTGTGATTTATTTGCAGGCAAGTCGATCAACGCTGCTGCTAAAAAATGCGGGGCGAGACATGGCTGCTTTCTGTGCTGCCAAACAAAACGAGATACTTCACTTGAAAATCAGATAAGTATTGATCCAAAGACATACGGATTTATGAAGCCTCTCAACGAACTCCGTACATATATGCTTAACACTCTATTTGATTATAACCATCGAAGCACCCTTGGCCGTAAGCTGACAAATGAGGGTTATATAAAAGTAGGGCTGAATCAATACAACCTCACGTATCGCATGAATCTCCTGCGATACGTGCTTTCGATTCAAGCTGACGCATACGAACTTAATGGTAATCATATTATTGATTTGATTGATTATCGTGAACTATTAGCCATTCAATATCACTGGAGTAGAGAAGGGGGAGAGCCAGAACCCGGCATGGCCCTGAAAATCTGGCATGAAGTAGTAAATGAAGGTGTACGGCATTTCATCCCCGAAACAACTTACACTGGGCAAACACCTACCCCAGAGTACCGCTATTTTCCGTTAATAAAATTCGTAGAAAGTAATCAGCCAGTGGGATTGGACGACGATGGGCTTGATGGTAAATTCAAATCCCTTACCAGAATGTTTAAAAAAAACGGCGAGTCACATAGAGTTATTCGCTATACCGAGTCACCATCATTCGATGTCGTGACCGCCGATGCAAAAGCGATGGTATTTGTCGAAGATTTCTATATAGAACTTGTGGAAGATGGCCACTTAACAGCGAAATGCCCCACGGTTATGCTAAAACATTTGCTTGAATCCGGCGTTGTAACTGTCGCTAAAGGCACTATTGGGCGTGTTCACGATGATGCGCGAAGAGCTCAAGCCTTAAATAGCTTACGAGCAACGTTGGATGTATCAATACCTGACGCAATCATGTTGCTGTCAGTATCAGAGCGCCAAATGCATTTAGAGATTGCCTCTCGAGTTGCTGAAGATAACCCTCAACAGACCTTGTTTTGAGGCTGTTCATAATTCTGTGTCAGTTTAATTTCACAGACCAATATGGTTTTCTAAACGCCCCTCAAAATGGATTGAGAGCTGTGATAGCGTCAAACTCCAGTTTTGAATGGGGTTGGTCCTGCACTCAGAGGTCTTCAATATAATCGCGTAAAGCAGCTTGAATAAACTGTTCTCGTTAGCAAAACCACCTTTGGTTTAGTTAACCTTCTGAATTGCCTATGTACCGCTTCAATCGCATTAGTTGTGTAAATGGTGCTGCAAACATAGTCGATGTATTTGAAATACATCGATATCAGCGCCTACTTGGAGGCCATTAAATCTTCTGTTTAAGCTGTATTTAGCTTATTGGCAATTAATCTGAGTCGGCGGATCTGCTTATTGCCAATTAATGTGAGCCCAGTTTGACGGATGTAATCGCGCCGAAGGGATTATGTGTGCAATCCGCTACAGATAGCCACCCAAATCTATTTGCTTCCTCTTAATTGCGCTTATAGGACATTAAAATTGCTAATCTTGAGGTTTTTGCCGCGTTTTTTCTAACTTATCTATCATTATATCTTTATTTTTTATAATATTTTTCATTTCTCCCAATGTTTCGCTTAATCTTCTGACTTCATTTTGAGCAATTTGTTCGTCTGTTTCGCTGCGCTCCAGCTGTATTAAGAGATCTTTATTTGTTTTATTTGCCTCAACAAGCATGGCTCTCATATTTTCTTCATTTTTACTCAACGCTTCATATTGTCTTACTGTGACAGCAAACATTTCTTCTTTGGCAGCAATTTTTTCATTGGCCACAGCTAAGTTCTGTGCTTCTTTCTGGAAATCCCTGCTTAACGCGACAAGTTCATTTTCCAGCTTCGTTATCCTTTCCTTGCCCTGTCCCTCAATTTCCTTGATTCTTGCTTTTACATCACTGACCAATTCACCATTACTTTCAATTTTCAATTGCGCCTTAGCCAGTTCGGTACGCTGAGTTTCGCACACATCCCGTAGTTCTTTATTGTTACTAGTCAACGTTGATATTTGTTGTTGTAGTTGCTCAACCACCAACACCTTTTCATTGATCAACCTGTACTCTTGTTCTTGGAGCTGGTGCTGTAGCTTCTCGATAGCAGACAGCTTACTATTTTCCTGCTGTTCTAACTGATTTTTAAACTCTCTAGTCAGATTATGGATTTCAGCTTGTAACTCCTTAATTTCCGATTCACCTTTATCAGCGCGTGTTTTCTGCACGTTTCTTTCACGCTCAATGGCTTCTAAGTTACCTATTGCGGCGTCTCTATCTTCCGTCAGTTCACTAATTTTCTCTGCATACTCATTTTTGGCCTCCGAATGGAAGCGGTTAATTTCTGTCAAAAAAGCATCTTGAAATTGAGTACTAAAACCAAATGACTCAAATAGCTTGTCCTTGCTGGCCCTTAGCTCTTCTTGCCACTCTTTATGATATTTGTGAATTGTCGACGTGCTGCTAACACTTGGAAGCAGATCAAGAACAGTGCGGATTTTGGGTTTAATACTTTGAGAATGAAGCTGATAGCAAATTTTGAAGACTTGTTCACGGATAGATTGTGATTGTTCGTCTGTTGATATCTGTTGGTTCATGGCACTTATCCGCACTAATTCTGAATGTGTTCTGATTATAAGATAACCATCCCTAACTCTCAACGAACATTGTTCGACAAAAATCGAACATATATATAGCCATTGATATTTATCTAATCAACTGAAAAATATAATTATATTTTTTAATGCTGTCGAACATATTTAAGTTTTGTTCGCTAATACATGCTTAAACCTCTCAGTTGCGGCTTTCTATTGCCATGTTTTCATAGGAACTAGAAGCGATAACGAAAGGGTCAGATTGATGGAAGCGGTTAGCACAATTGAGTATGTTGGCGGGCAAACAGGGTTCTTCTTCGGGGACGAGGAGGCATTACACAGCTTTATTAAGCAAACACAACAGAACAAAAAGTTATCTTTGCGAGTTCAGGTCCAAGCCAATGATTTTTTTCATCACTTCCAAGTCTCAAAAATTGGTGAGGTCACACGCTATAACTTAAACGTTGCAGCCATTAAGACCCTCAAGGCATTAAATGAGGTTAACGCCGAGGCTACCCATGCAGAACAACTCTCCATGGCAAAATATGTGGGGTGGGGTGGTTGCGCTAAAGTTTTCGATCTTAATGATGCTAAATGGACTAAGCGCCACCAGCAGTTAAAAGGCTTACTATCCGCGAAAGAATGGACCGCAGCCCAAGCTTCAACACTTTCATCTTTTTACACGCCAGACTTTCTCTCTCATGCTATTTATAAGGGTTTACAAACTGCAGGACTACAAACAGGGACTTTTTTAGATACCTCAGCAGGGGTAGGCGGTTTAATCCGCACTATGCCGGAATCCCTTTACCGTTCAATGGATGTAAATCTAGTTGAACAAGACGAGATATCGGCCAACATCTTGGAAAAACTTTATCCAACGGCACGAATTCAAAATACTGGGTTTGAGAATGCTAACTTCAATAAGCCTATGTCGCTTATTTTTCATAACCCGCCCTTTGGACAAGCGCCAATATTCGACCGTAACAACAAAGACTTTAGCGGCTTGTCACTACATAACTATTTTCTCACTAAATCAGTTTCTTTACTCGCTAAAAAAGGTTGGATGGTCGCTATCGTTTCTCGCGCTTTCATGGATGCCAAGCAATCTAAAAGCCGTGAGTTGGTCGGAAAATATGCTTCCCTGAAAGCCGCTGTCCGTCTTCCAAAACAGGTGTTTGAAGTCGCGACTGGGGCTAACGCTACCGTTGACATATTGATTTTTGAACAAGGGGCCGAGTCAACAAACGCAGCGTGGTTAAATGCTGTGAACGTGCAAGATGCCAACGGTAAATATTATCAAATCAATCAATATTTCATAGAAAACCCTGAGAAAATCAAAGGTGAAATGCAGGTACTTAATGATTTTCAAGGTAATAACGTGCATTGCATCGGTGATAGCGATTTTGAAACTGTAACCATTCAAGCTATAGCTGACCTATTTAGCAATCTAACCTTTAACGGTCAAACCCTCTTTACAACCCAAGAAGCGGTTAAGTCGGTTACGGCATCAATGAATGAAACTCACGGAGCAAGAGAGGGCTCTTTTGCGATTGGCTCAGACAATGAGATCTACAAACTTACTAATGAAACTTGGCAGATAACCGATTTCACAGGTACAGCAAAGGCACGTTTAACGGCTCTTTGCGGCATTAGACACACACTAATGAGCCTGCTTGATGCAGAACAAGCAGATCACCATCAGAGCGAACTAGATAGCCTAAGAAGCGAAATGAATCAGCGTTACGATGCATTTGTAAAAACCTTTGGATTTATTCACGATGCTGTTAATCAACGAGTCGCAAAGCTCGACCCGACTAACTATAACCTCTTATCTCTAGAAGTTAGCTATAACGCTGGCTTGACCAAATCAGCCGCTAAAAAGCTAGGTGTGAGCGCTATTAGTCCATCCGCCAAAAAGGCCGAGATTTTTACCCAGCGAGTGCTTACACCTTGGATTAAGCCTACTCATGCAGACTCAGTTGAAGATGCGTTGATCGCATCGACGAACGTATTTGGTAAACTCGATATTCAGTATTGTGCCGATCTGCTTGGTATTACCCCAAACGAGTTTATTAATCGTGCTAACGGCGAGCTAATATTTTTGGATGCTCAAGTGTGGGTGACTAAAAATGTGTACTTATCCGGTGATGTAAAAACCAAGTTAAGCCAAATTCCATTGTTACCTTATGACGCGGATACTAAAGCCCGTTATGAGTCAGCCTTAGATGCAGTTATTCCGCTTGATGTGCCTTTTGAAAATATCAAAGTCAATCTTGGCGCTAATTGGGTTCCAGCGATTGTCTATCAAGAATTCGTAATGCTTCTATGTGATGGAAAAGATCATAGCCACACCAAAATAGCCATGGCCTATGCCGCTAGTTCATGGAATGTAGAGTTATTGGGAATACCGTATCAACTGGAAACCCGCTTAGGCTCGAATTCTGCATATCGCTTTAGTCGTTTGCTGCCTTGCCTCATGAACGGCAAGCCTACTCAGGTTACGTTTAAAGATGAAAATGGCCGTCGAGTTGTCGATAAACAAGCCTCGCTTGAAAATGAGATTAATGGCGAAAAAATTATAGGGGAGTGGGATAGCTTCTTACTCTCTCGACTAGATATTCAAGAAAAACTATCAACTATTTACAACGAGAAATTTAACCGTTACGCGCCTTTATCGGCGGCGGGTAACACCATTACTCTGCCCGATTCAAATAGGGCTATCACATTACGCCAGCACCAATTAAATGCCGTTTATCGTGCTATCACCGAAGGACGTTTATTGATCGCGCACGAAGTTGGGGCTGGCAAAACCTTTACAATTAGCGCTATCGTTCACGAATGCCTTAGATTAGGACTTAAACAACGCGCTATTTTAGTTGTGCCAAACCACTTAACGAGTCAGTTTGCAGCAGGTTACTTACAACTTTACCCACAAGACCAAATCACGGTTTTAAACCCTGACGACCTTAGCCCGTCTTGTCGTAATGCAACATTGTTACGCTTAAAAACCGGAAGTCAGATCATCATCTGCCCCGAGAGCTCTTTTGCTGCTATCCCTGTCGATGAAGACATAGAACAAATGGTAATAGAATCTGAAATCAGCAAGCTAGAAGAAGCACTATTTTCACTAACCAAAGAGAACGGCGCTCGATTTACCGTTAAAAACATTGAGAATAAAAAGGCTAAATTAAAAGCGCGACTAGAAGAACTCGCCAATGATAACCGCAAGAAAGGCTTGTCAATAAGTGATCTAGGTGTAGACCTGCTTATTTTGGATGAAGCGCATTACATCAAAAATCTAGCGTATGAATCCAGCAGATTAACGAATGTAAGGGGCTGCGGTAATCCTGTGGGTTCGAAAAGGGCGTTCGACTGGTTTTTGAAAATACAATCGTTGAAACGTGACAATGAAAATGGTCTTGGCGTTATCTTTTCTACGGGGACGCCGATCTCTAATACGCTACTAGAGGCTTACACGTTTTTACGTTATCTCAACGAGGAAGGGCTTGCAGAACAAGGTATAGAATCAATTGATGATTTTGTCTCTATTTATGCCACTGTCAGTAGTGATTTCGAAGTATCGCCAAGCGGTGATTTCAAGTCTGTCACCCGCTTGCGCAAATTCAACAACATACCTCAATTGAAATCCCTGTGGTCTACTATCGCTGATTCTGTTAATGAAAGAGAATTAGCGCAATTCTTGCCTAAACTGTCCTTTAAAGGTCAGGTTTATAGCTCAATTCCACCATTAACAGGAGGGAAAGCGCGTCAGATCATCGTTGATGCTACACAGGCACAAGAAAATTTTTCAAAATCATTGGTTAAACGGGCCAAATGTTTTGCCTCTAGTCCTATTGATAATGACAACATGCTTTTAGTCATGTCTGATGCCAAGAAAAGCTCAATCGATATGCGCTTGCTAGATAAATCAGTCTCCACAAGCGAAAGTGGTCACAAAATCAAAACCGCTATTGCTATTACTGCGGAAAAATATCATGCAACAACTGATGTTAGCGGTACCCAAATCTTGTTCCTCGATATCGGTGTTCCAAATAACGATGGTCGTCATTGCGTGTATGATGATATTCGTAATGGTCTAATTAGTGCTGGCGTGAAGGGCAACGAGATCGCCTACGCCCAATCCTACAAAACCCCGCTACAAAAAGCAGAACTGTACGCAAAATTAAACGCTGGGATCATTCGCGTTATTATTGCGTCAACGAATACGCTAGGATGCGGCGCAAATGTTAACCAACGCTTAGTTGGTATAACGATTCTCGATGCCCCATATCGCCCCGCTGACCTCACTCAGCGTTTGGGCCGCGGAATTCGCCAAGGAAACAAGCTTTACCTTGCAAATCTCGATACCTTTACACTGGATGTAACCTACATAGCGACCAGAAATAGTCTTGACTGCTTTCTTTTTCAAACGCTTGAAAACAAGCAAAAATTCATATCTGACTTTAATTCATCATCAACTATCGTTAGTAATGAATCCGTTGATCTATCATCTGCCGAGTTAACGTTTGCAGAGCTAAAGGCAGAGACTAGCGGATCACCGCTTGTTCTTGAAATGGTCACTCTCACAAAGACCATTCAACGCTTAGAAGCGCAAAGACACGCCTTTATCCGTAACCAGCGAGACGCAACATTAAACATTGAACGCATTCAATCAAACCTTGCTCGTAACCAAGAATTAGTAACCGCCTTGCTGCTCGATAAAAACAGCGGATGTCATGTGGCCCAAACACCCGAATCATTTATCTATCGTAATGCTCATGATGTTTGCTTGTACACGTTCAAAGAGGCTACGATAGAAATTAACACAATGATTAGACCACTTGCAGATTCGATTAATAATGGTTTTTATCGTGACTCTAAAGTGAATTTAGGCGAGTTCGCAGGGTTCAAGGTTGCAGTTACAACCGTTGGCCGCACTATGACACTTTCTGTCACTGGATCTGCTACCTATCGTTTTAATCTTGACGTAAGCAAACCTTCATCACTTGGTAAGCAAGTATTGGTGACTATCAATAGTTTCATAACCCAAGTTGACCGCCATATTGAACGTTTTGCTGCGAATGTCACTAACAACCAAGCATCACTAGAAGTAGCCGAAAGTGCGATTAACGCTACTTTTGAAGAACTAGATCAACTGATCGAGTGCAAACAACGCATGATTGAATTGAAATCATTGATAAGCAATTTAGAAAACGAGCCAGAAACCATTGAAAATAAAGATGAAATCATTATTGATGTGGCCGCATAAGGTAGGTAAAGATGAAATTCACACAACATTTTAGCGCCAAAATCAAAGACTACCTTAATACTTGGTCGTTGGATTTACTAAACTGTAATGGTCAGTTTTATGTTTGCCAACATACAGCGGGTAAAGCAAATAAAATGCTGCTCAACGGGAGCAAATCACTTTCTACCGCATTATCTATGATCAAAACGGTCACATCCGAGCCTTTCGTTTCTGTTGTCGTAGAAAAACAATTGGATTTACCTTTGCCTGCAAGAGCTCGCGTATCGTTCGTTCGGCCAGAGCTGACCCAATGCGTGATAGTCGGTATTCAAAAAGACGGCTACACACTGGCTGTTATCCGTGAAGATCTTAGTTTGTCTAATGCTAATGTCATTGATGGATTATTTACATCAACATTGGCTGATTTACGCTTATTCGATGTTGTTCAGGCTAGTATATGCAAGAAAACTATTCAATTTAACGAGTAACCGAGATAGAACTAATGACAACGGTTTTCCCGCCGAGCATTTCCAATGTTTTTCTATAACAATAAATATCTACCCGTTCATCAATAATATTCTGTGACAATCTACTTACTCAGTGATCCTCAATCGGCAGGAGGAGTGCCGGGCAAGAGAGCATTACTCGGTAGCCCGTTTTGAGGATGCGCTTAATCTAAAAGTCCAAGTAATCAATTGTGACGAGCCCATGCAATACCCTTTATTTGACACTACGCCCCAAATTCGAGCGCCTCTGCAAATACCAGCAGGTGATGATTGGCAAGGGCAGTTGCAGAACATCGAAACAAATAGGAAACAAATAACGCTTATCAACGATGATTGTACGACCATAATAAAGTTTGATAAAAATTATGGGTGTCATGAACGGTAATACCGCTATTGTTTGATAATTTATCTGAGGACGAATTTCAGTTTCTCATAATTAAGTTTGATCATTTTCAAACTCACTTTTGGACAGAAATCATTTAGTAGCTTTACTTATTAGCTCCATTTGTGGGCCAATGACCTATCCAGAAAATGCATAATAATTAAACTAATTTGAATATTCATATCTGCTATCTCGAAAAAAACAGCACTAATTTAAAAATATCGAGCTCTTTTCATCAAGCATTAACTACGTGAAAAGAGCTCTTCATATCACTACAACTGCCCACCCACACCTTTGAATTTTTCAACAAAAGCGGCAATTTTCTGAAAAACCGTTTGCTTCTGGGTTCGGTACTGTGGGTTCAATGGGCTAAGTTTGGGCAGTGCCTCATTAAGTGCTGTGCCATTTTCAGAGGCGTACTCACGTTTGAGTGATGACGCAATATAGCGTTTGGCAGCATCGATATTGAGCTTTTCAGAGGCAATAATGGCATCGGCTTCGCGCTTCTGCTCCGCCTGGGCGAATTTGAAGAAAGCGTCGATAATGCTGGCTTTGTCATTGATCTCATCTAGGTTTGTCTGGTTAATAAAATCAACCACCAAGCTCTCTTTCGCTCTATTGCCAAGGCTACCGCGGATCATACGACGAACTTCTTCAATCAAGCCTTCTTTGCTCTTGTTCTTCTTATTGTGATCAAAAATCAGTTCAAGAATGTAATCGAGGTTGATTTCTTGCGATTTAAGCAAATCAATTTCAAAGACCACATCGTCCCAGTCTACCGTTGACTTATCTTTATCCTGACCTTCTTTATCGCGTCGCAACCAGTCGCGGGTATCGTTGTAGGTAGAGCGATAATCTTGGATAGCACGTTCGCTCGGCATATCGATGGTTTGCATTGCCTCGATGTCAGCATCGTCCAGATAGTACTTTGACTTAAACTCTTCAACAGCTTGTTCATCACTGGTATCTAAGCTTTGCAGTGCTTTTAATCCAGCAAACTCATCGTAGTTTTGTAGAATATTTTCTGCTTTTAGGTATTCACCAAACAGCTTGGCAAACTCTTTTTTATCTTGTTCTTTTTCAATATTTTCTGGGTTTGGAAAGCGTTCTTGCAGCTCTTTGACGATATCAACAAAACCTCGACGCGCTTGGCCAGTAGCAATATCGTTAAAGCCTTCCATGTATTCTTTGTAGCTCTTCTCCAACACCACGTTTTTGGTGTTTTTGTCACCAAACAAGGTGATTGCATCAATGGTTGCCTGTTCCAAGTCCCGGAAGGTAACAATATTGCCAAAGGTCTTCGTCGCATCATAAATGCGGTTAGTGCGAGAAAATGCCTGCATCAAGCCGTGATAGCGCAAATTCTTATCAACAAACAGGGTGTTAAGCGTAGGCGCATCAAAGCCCGTTAAAAACATCCCCACCACTATGAGCAGATCTATTTCTTGATTCTTCACGCGCTGAGCAAGGTCACGGTAGTAGTTCTGAAAGCCATTACTGTCCACGCCATAGTTAGATTTAAACATGGCGTTGTAATCTTTAATCGCGGCGCTCAAAAACTCTTTTGCGCTGCTGTTCATGGCACTGACTTCAAAACTCTCATCTAAAATATCACCAATGGCGTCCTGCTCTTCATTGGCAGCAAATGAGAAGATAGTTGCAATGCGCAGAGGTTTACTTGTAGGTCCATTCTCAGCCTCGGCCTGCAATGTTTTGAAGGTTTCATAGTAGGCTTTCGCCGCATCAACACTACTGACCGCAAACATGGCGTTAAACCCTTTGGCACCAGAATAGGCTCGATGCGTTTTCTGGTTAAAATGGCTCAGAATATACTGCGAGATTTCACGAATGCGCATTGGATGCAAGAACGCTTTCTTATTCTCCGCGGCACTAAGCTTCTTTTCATCCTGCTCAGTCTCAATGCTCTTAAATTGCGGACGAACATCGTTATAGTCCACTTTGAACTTGAGTACTTTTTCATCACGAATGGCATCGGTGATCACATACGTGTGCAACTGCTGGCCAAACACGCTGCCCGTGGTTTCAGCACCCAAGGCGTTTTCAGGGAAAATTGGCGTACCGGTAAAGCCAAACTGGTAGTACTTTTTGAATTTCTTCTTCAGGTTTTTCTGCGCTTCACCGAACTGGCTTCGATGACACTCATCAAAAATAAAGACAACCTGCTTGTTGTATATAGCTAAATCGCTTTCGCTTTTGATTAAGTTGTTGAGCTTTTGGATTGTGGTGACGACAATCTTGTTATCGTCTTTATCTAGGTTACTCTTAAGCCCTGCGGTACTGTCTGAACCGTTCACACTATCAGGCGAGAACCGCTGATACTCTTTCATCGTCTGATAGTCGAGGTCTTTTCGGTCCACCACAAAGAAGACTTTATCGATACAGTCTAAATCGGTGGCCAAACGTGCCGCTTTAAAGCTGGTGAGTGTTTTGCCTGAACCCGTTGTGTGCCAAATGTACCCACCGCTCTCGGTGCTGCTCCAGTTCTTAGCGTTAAACGCGCTCTTTATCTTCCATAAAATGCGCTCAGTAGCCGCAATTTGGTAAGGGCGCATTACAAGTAAGGTATTGCTGACGTCAAACACCGAGTAACGCAAGATCACTTCAAGCAAGGTCTCTTTCTGGAAAAAAGTGGCGGTAAAATCTTTTAAATCCTTGATCAGCGTATTGTCTGACTTCGCCCAGTTCATCGTAAAATCGAAGCTGTTTTTGTCGCGCTTGGTGGTATTGGCAAAATAGCGCGTGTCGGTGCCATTAGAGATCACAAAAAGCTGCAAGAACTTGTACAAGGAGTGATCGCTATTAAAGCTTTCTTTGCTGTAGCGATGTATTTGATTAAACGCCTCACGGATCGCCACACCACGCTTTTTCAGTTCGATTTGCACCAAAGGCAAACCATTGATCAAAATCGTCACATCGTAACGGTTGGCATGGCTTCCCGTTTGCTCAAACTGCTTAATGACCTGCACTTTGTTACGAGCAATGGTCTTCTTATCAAACAGGTAGATGTTTTCTATATGGCCATCATCAAAGACAAAATCGAAAATATAGTCACTGTGCACTTTGCGAGTTTTATCAAGAATATTGTCGCTTGGTGTGTTCAGGTATTGCTCGCAAAAGCGAGTCCACTCGGCATCGGTAAATTCGACCTTATTAAGGGCTTGTAGCTGCTTGCGCACATTCGCCAGCATGGCATCGGGCGTGGTTAGTGCCGATAAATACTCATAGCCCTGGTTGCTTAGGTCCTGAATCAGCTCACGTTCTAAATCACCTTCGCTTTGAAAGCTTTTGTTAACCTGCCACTCTTTAGTGTATTTATCTAACACAATAAAGTTATTGGATTCTGCCACCGCTTTATAAGTCGTCATTCGTTTACATCCTTTTTTGTTAGCCGTGGTGTTTTCCAAAATGGAACCAGCCACTGCATCGCATTATTCAGTGACTTGCCAATGGCCGGTTTTATCTGAACCTACCCGAGTTAACCTGCCTTCTTTTTGTAGTTTGCTAATGGCGCGACCAATGGTTCTAACGTCTTTATTCAAGGTATCGGCGAGTTGTTGTCGGGTTAGCTCGGGCGTGTTACTGAGCAATGCTAAAATAGCCTCAGGCGTTTTAAGGCCCGTTACATTGATAAGGGTATTTACAGGGGCGTTTTTACCTTCTCTTAGAGGGGCACTTACAGAGGCGTTTTGCGCGAGTGTTTGCTGAATAACCGACAACATAAAATGAATAAACGGCGTACTGTCTGCTTGGTTATCGGCCTGCTCAAGGGCGTGATAATAGGCTTGCTGATGGTCTTTAATCACACTTTCTAGTGGCAAAGATAAAAACAACGGATGCCACTTGGACAAAATCAGTGTTTGCCATAACCGCCCCATTCGGCCGTTACCATCGGCAAAGGGGTGAATAAACTCAAATTCGTAATGAAACACACAACTGGCGATCAATGGATGATCTTTTGTTTGCTTGAGCCATTGGAGTAAATCTGCCATTAAACCGGATACCTGATGCGCAGGCGGCGCAACATGGTGCACCACACCACCTTTATGGATACCCACGCCTTTACTGCGAAACTCACCGGCATTTACAAGAACATCTGACAGCATTAAACCGTGAGCCGTGAGTAAATCGGAAATCTCGCTGGGTGTGAATGCAGGCAGTGCATCATAAGCGGCAATCGCGCCTTTTACCTCGGCCAGCTCACGCACGCTGCCGAGCACGGGCTTACCCTCAACAATGGCGGTAATTTGTTCTTCAGTTAAGCTATTGCCTTCAATCGCCAGCGTGCCGGTGATGGTTTTTATGCGGTTTTGCTTGCGCAATTGCGGCGAGGCATTGAGCTGGCTGGCATTTAACTCGCCGACCTGCTGGCTGATTTGTGCCACCAAGTTCAAAATATCGCTGGTGATGGTAAAAGGTGGTTGATAGGCCATTAAGCAGCCTCCTTATACTTACCTTCGTTGACAGTTATCCGGAATTTCCGGATAACTGACTCTGCTATTTCCGTTAGCGTTTTACTCATTAAGCTGCCTCATCTGAATGAGATTTCGGCCCGCCTGCCGGACTGGCAGGGAAGCTCAACAACAGGTCACGATAATACTCGTATTGCTTTTGGCGTAACTCGATTTCGCGGGGGAGGCCTTCGGTAATGGAGCTCGTTAGAGTGTCAAATTTGTCGAGAATAGTAACGATGCGTTCTTGTTCCGAAAGAGATTTCTCTCTATTGCTAGCAAATGGAATAGGAACCAAATACTCCATGATTTTTGGCTTATTTCCGCGTGGCATTTTTGCGCCTTTTGCATGTTGCATGTTGTATTCAAAAAACTTGTCATCAGCTAAAACTTGATACAAATATCGTGGATTTATAGCTGTATCAGTAGGGTGAACCACAAGAACATCACCATTCGTGCCGCCAACTCGATCTGCATGCCATATCTTCTTCAAATAGGGACGTATATTCCCTATTAAGATATCATCAGGATTGTATTGTGTAAGATTTCCACTATCTGGGGTTCGAGTGGAGTCTATTTTACCAGCTCGATTCTGAAGTAAGCTTTCAACACCAACGTAATTGCTGTCATCTAGTTCTGTGTAACTAATACGAGCCTTTGAATACTCGGCCACTTCACCCAACGTCTTCCACTCAACTTCACCTTCTTCAAAACTTAACAACTGGTCGCGGTAGTAGTTGTATTGTTTTTTCCGCATGTTAAGCTCGGCGGTCAGCTCGGCGGTCAGCTCGGCGGTCATGGCAGTAAATGCGTCCAGAACACGCACTATTTCAGCTTGTATTGCCAGCGATTTTTCTGGGTAATCTGGGCATGGGATGGGGATTTGAATCTTTGCCATATCGGTCGCAGAAACATCAATAACTTTAGTTCCTTTTGCAAGTTTTCTCTTCGCGGAAAAAAAAGTAGATGTTTGCGTGAAATACGCAAAGTATTTGCCGATTATAAGTTTATTGGGTTTAAAGATGGTTGCGTGTCCACCTGTAACCGCTTCTGAGTTACCCAGATAAACTAAAGCCTTTCCCACGTCCTCAAGGTTTTCGCTTGTATTTGTGATAACAACATCACCTGTGTTTACCTTTTTTAGTTTTCTGGCTGTTTCAGGCGAAACGTAAGATATCGTTGTTTCGGTAGAAAGCCCGTAATGAGTGTAAATCTGTCCGTAATGAATAGCAGGCACACCCGAAGTCGTAAAATCGGCTTTTGGTAAGCCATTTCCACGAACTAACTCGCCTAGCTCAGCCAGCGCTTTCCACTCCACCTCTACACCATCCAACAGCTTTTCCATAAAGCTAATATTGCTCATACCTCAAGCTCCTCACCTTCAATTTCCGCCACGATGACATCAATATCACTGCGAAGCTTATCGATTTTTGCAACAGTGGTTTTTAGATCTCGATTGAGTTCAGTAATATTTGTGACTACGCGATTATCTTTCGCTTCTACATAACTGCTCACCGAAAGGTTGTAGCTGTTGCCTGCGATAACATCCAAATCAACGGATTTGGCAAAGTGATCCACGTCCTCTTTGCTGGCAAACACCTTCATGATGTTTTCGATGTGTTCGTTGGTGAGGGTGTTGTTGTTGGTTTCTTTTTTAAACAAACCGCTGGCATCGATAAACTGGGTGGTGGTGTCGGTTTTGTGTTTAGACAGCACTAAAATATTTACCGCAATGGTGGTGCCGAAGAATAGATTAGGTGCCAGTGAAATCACAGTTTCAACATAGTTGTTATCAACCAAGTACTGGCGAATTTTTTGCTCAGCACCACCACGGTAAAAAATACCGGGGAAGCAGACAATGGCTGCGCGGCCTTTGCTTGATAGGTAACTGAGCGCATGTAATACAAAAGCAAAGTCGGCTTTTGATTTAGGCGCAAGTACGCCAGCGGGCGCAAAGCGGTCGTCGTTGATTAGGGTTGGATCGTCGCTACCAATCCATTTCACCGAATAAGGCGGGTTTGAGACAATGGCATCAAAGGGTTTGTCATCTAAAAAGTGCGGTTCGGTTAAGGTATCACCCAACTGAATATTAAACTTGTCGTAGTTAATGTTGTGCAAAAACATATTCATACGCGCCAAGTTATAGGTGGTGTGGTTGAGCTCTTGACCAAAAAAACCATCCTCAATGATATGCGCATCAAAGTGCTTTTTAGCTTGTAAGAGCAACGAGCCCGAACCCGCCGCAGGGTCATAGATTTTATTCACACTGGTTTGGCCGTGCATGGCGAGCTGCGCGATGAGTTTTGAAACATGCTGAGGCGTGAAAAATTCACCACCGGATTTACCCGCATTGGCGGCATAGTTTGAAATCAGGAACTCGTAAGCATCACCGAATAAGTCAATTTGGTTGTCTTCAAAGCGGCCTTCAAAACCGCCTTCAAAATTACCGAAGGTTAAACCTGCCACGCCTTTTAACACAGCGGCTAGGCGCTTGTTTTTTGCCTCTACTGTATTACCCAGACGATTACTGGTGGTATCAAAATCCGCAAACAAGCCTTTGATGTCTTTTTCTGAATCATAGCCATTGGCTGAGTTTTCAATGGCAGCAAAAATAGTAGCTAAATCGGTATTTAAGTTTTCGTTTTTGTGTGCATTAGCCGCCACATTGCTGAACAGCTGGCTAGGAAGAATAAAATAGCCTTTTGTACGAATAGCATCATCTTTTGCCGCTATGATATTTTCATCGCTGTCGTCCATTGCTGTATAGTTAACGCTTTCGTCACCACCAGTAATGTAGACTTCAAAGTTCTCACTGATAAAGCGGTAGAACAGCGTACCCAATACATACTGCTTAAAATCCCAGCCATCCACTGAGCCTCGCACATCGTTGGCAATCGCCCATATTTGGCGTTGAAGTTCGGCACGTTGTTGTAAACTTGTCATTATTAGAATTCCTGATCGTTCTAAATTGCACTTTATGAGGGCAACCTATTAATTATTAATTTACTTGCTCTAGTTCTACTAAAGCTTGTTCTGCGATATGCCAAGGTAGACGCCTGCCATTGGCTTGCATCTGCTTATAGGCTGCTCGCGCTTGTTCGGTATTGATTTGCTGATGAACCACCAGTTGGCTTACTAGCCAAACTGTGCCTTTAACAATGGCAGCTTCTTTTTCTGCTGCTTTTCTCAGTGCCATATCACCAGTCAGTAAGTGCCATATCACCAGTCAGTAAAGGACACTGTTCTTGCTTTGCTAAAGCAAGGGCAAAACAATCGTTTCGGCTCGCTTGGGTATAGGTCCCCGTTAGCTGCATGGCATACATCATTGATTCTGCAGAAACCTCTTTTAGCGCTAACCCTAAATCCAGAAGGTGGGGATGATCTTCTTCAAGTTCTTCAACAAAAAGAATATCTGGCGTTGCAAAGTCATAGGGCAACTGAAACATTGCTTCCAGTAAACCACCTTCTTTCATGTCAATGAGGATATTGGCATCACTAATTAGCAGCTGCTGCACGGCTAGCCTCCTGAGCTAACTGTGCTTGAGTCGGCACCTCCAACTTTCGTTCTTTACGAAAGCTAGAAACCGACATTCCCAGTAACTCTGCGGCTTTTGATTCCCCAATATACTCCTCACCTAGCGCACGATAAACGAGTTGCTTGTGTAGATAAGTCGACTCATGCGGGTAAGCTTTTCCTGGCTCCTCCGTTCGCCAGCCATTTTTGCTAAACAGCATAAACAGATTTTTCTGAGTCGCAGGCGTAATTATTCCACATTGGCCAGCTCGAAACAGTGCCGCTAGCATGCTAATACCGTATTCGTGCTTTAGCATCAGTAATTCACGCGGTTCAATATGACGGCGCTTTTCACCCAAGTGTTCAATAAGTGATTGGGTAGGTAAAAGAAATGCACCAGCAAAGGCATTACAAGCCTTCTCCTCATCAATCCCTTCAGCTAAACGACCATGCACGACTAAGTGCCCAAGTTCATGGGCCAAGGTGAAGCGCTGACGGTCACCACTTTGGGCGGTAGAGATCACCACTACAGGAGTGCTACCAATCTTGCCCGCTAAACAGTCAAACTTCTTACCTGTTTCCACATCCGTGGTAATAATCATCACGCCCTTAGCTTCGAGGGTATCGATCATATCGTGAATAGGGTTTAGCCCTAGCTCCCAAGCATGGCGCATTTGAATAGCTAAGTCTTCAACTTGTTCTATGCTAGTAATTTGTTCAGGAAGCTCATTTGGTAAAGTAAACTCAGGGATAGGCTTCACTGAGTCGGGATACAACTCTAAAAGCTCTTGCCAACGTTCAGCTTGTTCTAAAACATCGCCATTAATTCGGTCTAAAACTTTCTTTGGTGTACTAGCACGCTTGCGGTACTCTACGCCCTCTAGTTTCACCTTCGTTGGACGAAAGAAGTACTCAGTGCGCACATCGAGCGCTTTCGCGAGTTTTAGTAGGTTTGAAGAAGAAGGCATAGCCGTGCCATGTTCATACTTTTTAATGGCGTTAGCGGACAGTCCTACCTCGTTGGCTAATGCATTCATGGATAGCCCGGCAGCCTTACGGGCTCGTTCTAAGCGTTCTGCAAACATGGAATCCTCTCAAGCAATAGCTCGGTTTATAAAGTCATTAAAATTACGTTTAATATAAACCTTATAAATAAGATTTTCTATCTATTTTGCAGCGCAGGGTTCTCCATTTTGCTCATGCCTAACCTTACAACCTACCGATGTATCTAGACTTATTACGGGTAACGTCAAAACTCTATATCTTCAGATATATTTAATGCATCTTCCATTTCTACCCCTAGATAGCGAATGGTACTATCCAACTTGACATGGCCTAGTAGTAGCTGCACGGCTCGTATGTTCTTTGTTCGAGCATAGATCAACGTTGCTTTTGTTCTTCGCATAGAGTGAGTTCCATACAGGTGAGAGTCATAGCCAAGTTGTGATGCCCAACGACGAATGATTGTTGAATAACAGCTATAACTCATTGGTCTGCCCGACTTTCGAGGACTTGGGAAAAGATAGTCTGAAATGGCTAATTGGCTGTGTATAAACCACTGGGTTAAAGATTGTGCCGTGCGTGACGTGATTTCAAATTGTACCTCTCTACCCGTTTTACTTTGGCTATAAAGGACACGATTTTGGATAATACCACCTGACGAAATATCCCTTACTTTCATCCTGAGTAAATCACACGAGCGTAACTTGCAATCAATAGCGAGATTAAGTAACGCTAGCTCCATGATATTACCTTCGATTTCGAGTCTAGTGCGGATACGCCAGATATCCTCGAGCTTAAAGGGCTTTTTCTGCCCAGTTCGATGGCCTTTTTTCGTCCACATAACTGACCCCTAAATGACTTTAGAAATGTCCTTATTTATTTTAGCTTGAGATTGAGGTCAATGAGTTGAATAGATATGCTATTTAGGAAGTTGTGACAGATTTGAAACTAAAAATATGTAGTGTATTTGGTCTAACTGATAATGGGGCAAAAATGTGCTAACTCTTAATCCGCACATTCACCAAAAGAGCCAAAAAATATCAAACTATTATATAAATGATCAAACATTATTAAGAATTATCAAACTATTATATAAACGCACAATGATAACCTTTCAAATCTGTATCGATCGGGTGCATCTTCAAAATCAGATCTGATCGGCCTTATCAATGCCAATGTGCCTATATGCGTCAATATGCTCGATACTTCTGCATTGGGGCGAGAATTGTTGATTAAGTACGCTAATCGCAACGGGCAACTGCTACTTGATTCTGGGGCATTCAGGGTTTTTAAATATAATCTAAAGCATGAGCTAAGTAACACATTGGATTTTCAGCGAGTATTTGAGCGTTACGCAGAAATAATAAATGGCTGTTTTTATGCTGGTACAGTTATCTTTGTGGCTCCTGATGTTGTGGGCGAACAAGCTCATTCATTGTCATTATTGCTGAAATACATTGAGCAGATTAAGCAGCTGTTAGCTGAGGGCGCATCGATTATGATACCTCTTCAAAATGGCCCTAAAACGCTAACAGAGTGCTATGACTTCGCTCTATCGGTCATTCCAGTTCAATACCATCATCAAATAGTGATTGGTTTGCCATCGAACGCTGAAGCGCTTTCAGCTAGCAAGATCATTTCCTTTTTGAAACTCACACAGCCAATTCGCGTACATTTTCTTGGTTCGTCAGAATCTCAGCTTGTACACCATGCAAAATATGTAAGCCCTGGCACTGAGTTATCATGTGACTCGACTCGGCTACGAAAACTGGTAGGGGAGGGTAAAATATTGACCACCATGCAAAGATCCATCGTGGACACGGCTATCGAATCTGTGTGGTCAGGGGCTAATGTTCCTTATCTTGAAGAGTCTGGTATTGGGTATGATTTCACCGAGTTTTTAGGCAACTTAGATGACTTCGTTTCCCATTGTTCTAACAACGAGCTAAAACGATTAGCGGTAACCTTTGGTTGTTCTACGACCGATTTAAAAATCGCTTGTGACAACGATGATTTACATGAATACCTCGATAGCCTTAATTTCGGCTACGCGGATTTAAGCTATCATCTGCTATATCAGTTTCACGAAGCAGAGTGCCGCCGCCTTTTAAGCCCCAAGATTCGCCAATATTCTGTAACAACACTCGCAAAATTGGGTGTAATTTGACGGGATAGTTGTGCGATTCATTGACTATGAGATACTGTAATTGTTCTCAGGTAAATCAACAGGTGTCTATAATGAAAGGTTTTTTATTATTTATTGGGTGTATCGTTATTGGCTTCATGACATCATCAGTGAAATTTGCGTTATTATTAATCGTTATTTTGATAATTATGTCTATCGTCAAAGCGTGTAAATCTGATAAACCAGCACCTACGAAATTAACGCGAAGAAATAACCAATTTTATGGCGAAAAAAGTCTTTTCCATGAAGATAAATTTGACCCACTTCATCATTTTGATCCAGACAGTGGTATTTTCTAGGAAGATTGTTATGTACAAAATAAAATCATTTGGTAAAGATTCTATTGCAATTTCCGCGCGTGAAGTCATTGACACTTTGAACGCTCGCTATCAGGGTTAGTCAGTAGCAATACATATTAAAAATCCTTCTGCTATGACCCATGTTTTTTTTGTCGACGTAGCTCCTGACGGGACTGTCACCGATTCTTACACTAAGTTGCCGATTACTGTTGAATTCCTTCTATCAAATGAAGCGTTGAATAATAAAGATTCATACTAGCCACTTAAAATGTGTCAGGATAAGGAAGTATCACAGCATTAAAGTATCCTAGCCGGAAAAGGATAAGTATTAATTACAGTGGGTCACAAGCCCAATTCAATATGATAATTGACCAGCGTGGTAAATCGGTATTCTGCACTATTCAGAATATTTATATCGGACGCTTTCACGGCTGCGATGTACTTCTCAACATAGGCCAGATACATTGAAGTGATATGATTCTCTTTACCAACCAGCTTTTTACCTGACGCTTTCGTTCTCAAAACGAACACATCAGCACTGACATGCTGAGCACTCTTAATCAGCATTGCCTTGGAATAGTCCAGCCCCATCCCTTTAACACCCTTAACCTTTGAGACTTCTAGAATGAAACTCGCCTTGTGCAGAATGTTTGAGCGTACAGGGATAGCGAAGGTTAACCCCTCACTGATCTTGATCTGAACAATGCCGTGACCTCTAATTTTATCACCCGTAAACCACATTTGGGCTTTCATATCGAAATCGAGAGCTTGTGTAAGTACCGGATTATCGGTGTAAAAAGATGTAGCTAGCTTTTTGAGTTCCATTTCTTTCGCCTAAAACAAAAAAACCTCGACAGTAGTCGAGGTTTTTAGGGTAGTTAATACAAGGAATTTAGGTTTTTTACGTGGGGATGTTCCTACCGCCACAAAAATAACAGGAATTTAGGTTTTTTACGTGGGGATGTTCCTACCGCCACTAACTACATGCTTAGTATCAATCAAAGACTTGCAGATGTCAAATACGAGTTAGGTCTTTAGAAGTACCGTTAAGAACAAAATACAGCAGAGGTTATAATTCATTTCGGGGTAAAAACGAGTAAAAACAGGTGGTAACGAAGGACATTACCGCCATTTTAGTATGATTCTTTATACTCAAAACCCTATAACCCGGTCTTTAATGCAGGTGCAGAACCGAGAACACTCGCAACGCTTTACCACATTTCTGCAACAGGCGGTAAAGAAGCCACTTATGTTTACCAGTTTGTTGCAAAAAAAGCGGAAATCCTGCAAAAACTTACCAGCAAGATCCCCGCATGTTTACCATTCTGCCGCAATGCTTTACCCCTGAATTACTGGGCGAGTATGAATCTTTATTACTCAGTATCAAACTTAATACTGAGTATGAGACTGATTCCTCCCCCACAACATCGGAATCGACAAAGAATCAATACTTACGAGTATGCTCATATCATACTGTAATTTCTATTTACCCTCATTTATTCATTTTCGTCTTCGTTGCTCGATTTAAGCCCCATGTTTTACTGGATTTGCTTACGAAATCATTGGGGTTTTGTTAATCTTTGAGTAAATACAATGGATAGATTTCTAGTGCCATATTTCCTAGACACCACGACGGTACATGACATCGAAAAACACATTCGATATGAGATTCGAGTGTCATTGCTTGCAAAGTCAATTCTCAGAAAAATGAAAATGACTTTCAGTAGGCAGACATTGGCTGAACTAGATAAGGCTTTTTTGGTCCGGGGATATAGCCGTGAATTGCAAATCAATGAGATTAGTTCTGTAGTGGTTTACGAACTATTTAATCGAGAATTCGACGTGGTGTTGGATGAGGGTATCGTTTACGACGCCTGGCACCATGCGTATCTTCTTGGTATGTGTCCAATTGAAAATACTGTTGCGCATTAGAAATGCCAGAAAGCACAATGGATTTCATGGTTATCCTTTCTACATTGGATTATTTGGTGATGATTGTGGTGTTGAGAAACCTCGTCGCTCAATCCTCGAACCACTACCTATACGTTGCTTTTAGGTCAATTGGCATTGTTCTTCATGAATCAGCTCGCTTGTTAACAGCAATGCGATTCAGACATTAAATTGTTGATTTTCAGCCTTTCAAACCAAATCAGATGGATCACACGCTAGGCTATGTCATTCACGCGGCCTTTATGGTTTTCACCAATCACCAATTCAGTAATTGGAATTGGAATTGCACCATTGTTTGCAGGAATAGGGGGTTCTATCTTGTGACTTCCCATCTAAGGCCCGATGTAGCGATTTATTTTTAGAAAAATCACTCTAAACGGCGATATAAGCCTCGTTCTTATAAATCTGATGGCAATATGCGAAGTTATCCTTATCTCTCCGTACAATGGTTATTTGACCGCTTTATGGTTATTTTAAGATATTCTATTGGCACATTGCGTGCCAAGTAAGGCCGATTTCTCTCAATTGATTATTGGATTGGTAATGTTAGTGTTCGGAATGGCTGCTATCGTTAGGTTATACTCTGAAGTGTTGAAAGTTACTCAATTACGGTTGTTAGTCGTAAACAATATATTTGGACTCGTGACACTCGCTTTAATCGTAATCCTTACCATTACAAAGATCGCTGAATTTTTCTGCAAGCTTTTTTCGATGTCGTATTCTTCTTTCAATAATAAAATGCCCCTTCTATAAGATCTATATAATTATAAAAAGATATTAAATATATAAAGATATAGGAAGCGTTACAACTGCTATTTAACCCTTAAAAATCAAGTGGTTGCGATGACAAAAAAATGTAAAGATGACAATTATTTGTCTTTGTCGATCAAATAGCTGTCATTGAGGATCGTTTTATTGTTATTCAAGATCGTTTTCTTGGTATTGAGGATCGTTTTATTGTTATTCATGATCTTTTTTTTGTTGTCACTTATCCACAAGCACAAATAATAAGCATTTTTTGAGGGGTAGTCGAAAAAATATACGCTTTCTTATGTTGTATTGCATATTCTTGTCATTAAAGATCGTTTTATTGTCTTCAAAATTACAAAAACTTGTCAACTTCTTAATTATCAGGCAAAAAATACCTATCTCTGCAATTGAATGGATCATTTACTTGGCGACTAAAGATCATTTTCTTGGCGTGACAAAAACTCCAAACTAATACGTTACATCAGCATTTGATGCTTTTAGCTGTTTAATTTTGTCTAAAAAGGCTTTCTTTTCGTTCTCAGCTTGCTCTTCCGGATCTTCGGCCTTGGCAATCTCTTTTTCTTCAATTACCTTGTAGATTTCACTTGCTGACTCGATATCTTCTAACACCATGTATGCTTCAGCTAAGAACTTTAAATCTTCGATTGACAGATATTCTTTCTTGATTAGTCGTCTGGTTTCCATGTCTTTGATGACGTCCTTAGCTGTAACCTCATCCATACTAACTTTGTTGTCTATCCACTTATAATGGAACTTAATCCCTGTTGTAGTTCGTCCTTTCTTAATAAGGCTATAACCGAGATCTCCTTTATCTCCCGGGAACAGCAATAACTCGTGTTTGCAAATTTTTGAAATTTCTTCAAACGAATCGGCGATACACCTTTTTATGAAAACACCTGTACTTTCAAGGCTTTTATAGGTGTTACTAATATTCCCCTTTTCATCGAATAAACCGAAATAGCCTTTTAATTCCATAATCGTAATTGGTCGCTGCTTGTACCCACTACTTTTAAAACGGCTGAGCACTTCATACAGGCGCTTACTGTATGTTTTTCTCAGCTTATACAGAGGTTTACGATTGATTAATGCATATCCATTAATCGAATAATCAATATACTGTTCTTTAAGCTCGTGATTGGGGGTGATTAAAAGTTTTGCGTCCTTGTACCTGATCCGCGACAAAATTGGAATGTAATCCCATTCACCAGTGTCCTTGTTTGCAAACCCTACTGTTCGCGCCGCTAGCCTGTCAGCGACAGGAGCAAGCGTTGTACTTAAATGGTTTGACTCTATATCAAACCATTCCGAAAGCGTTTGTGCTGGAAATTCATAAGTAGGACCTGGCTTTGAAGTATCCCAATGGTCTGCTTTCATGTGAGCAATCATTAAGTTAAAAATGTTTTGTTCATGAGATGTGAGACTCTGACGAGAGAAAATTAATTCATGAGACTTCTTGAACACATCTGGCATTGTTTCTTGCAGTCCCAATTCCACATGCTTAGAGTTGTTTTTTTTGTCAGCGCTTGTAGTCATGCTTAACCTTTGGTGTAAATAAGTTCTTGGACGACAATTAACGATGAATATTACATAATGTTGTCTTCATTGCAAACGTAAACTTGTCTGTTATAAATACATAAACTTGTCTTTTGCTTTACATAAACCTGTCAATCTGGATGAAGCCAACTCCGTAGGACTGCCATTCCAATACATCCGCTTTAGTCACCTATGTCACTGAAAAACATTTAGTTTATGTAAATGCAATCAATGGAGTTTCCAATAGATCACATTCTTGTCATTGAATCGATCATATTCTTGTCATTCATCACAAAATTATGCCAGAAATGTACCTTGGATTAATGGCTATGCCATTAATTTGCAAGGGTATTTTTTAGTTGTGCTTACTAGTTATTGATTATTATGGTAACGCTCACTGTTTCAAACTAAATTACATAAACTTGTCTTTCAATTGATCATATTCTTGTCATTTATCACAGGATTACGTCTGTAAAAAAAAAGCGTTTTACGTGTATATCTATGATTATTAACTATAAATTATTTTTCAAACTATTTTGCATAAACTTGTCATTCAATTGATCATATTCTTGTCATTCATCAAGGTGTTTCGCTGGAAAACTTGAATGCTTACTTGTGTATGTATATGATATTTATGAAAAATATTTTATATGATTTACTGGATTACATAAACTTGTCATATCAGCACGCCAAATTCATGTAATATTCAAATTTTCCAGCGTATAATATTGTTTAATAAGGTTATTTTATTTTTACTATGTTTTAGGTTAACACTCTAACTAAAGGCCGCTTAAGATTGTTCACTCTGATTTAGTTATTATTTATCAGTCTCTTATGATTTTATTGGGAGGTTTTAACTACCAGGATATGCACACTAAAATTAAAGATCATTTTCTTGTCATCGCGAAATTTTGAACTTTTTTATAAATATGTATATAAATCAATTTGGTATAAGTAATTTTAGTTCGAGATGTCATTATTTAAGACAAGAAAATGTAATTAAGCCATGACTAAAGACAATTTAATGTCATTTAGTCTTGGCCATTGACAAGAAAATGATCTTTAACTCCAAATGACAAAAACATGTATTGTTTAGTTACACAGACCTCATTTTTTCAAACACTGACAACCTCGCCGCTTCTTTTACCCCGTTCCCCAAGCTGCGATACTTCTTCATTAACTCGCGGTCATCGGCGTCCGTAGAGAAAATCATTAAGGTTTCAGGTTCGAGTTCTAAGCGGCAAATCTCACTCATCTGTTTGTGAAAGATCATGATTTCTGAATAAGCGCCTTTCTTGGTATGGACTGATTTCATTTGGTTGAACTGTGCGTCCGTCGCTGTGAATGACTTCGTATTCTTGATTTTGTCTACGGATGATGGATCTTGACCCAGGAACAATTTCCAATCCGTGTTCGCCAAAATTGCTTGTCCAACAGCATTATTTGTTGCGTCCAAAAGGTTCTGTGTAATGACCCCACCAGATGCCCTTACTTTACGGAACTTACGGAATGCAGCCTGTAAGAATTCCCCAACGAATTCAATAAGAGCGCCTTTGTCACCGTCCTTATCGCCGGCCATCCATTGCCAAGCTTCCTCAAGCAAGAAGAGACTCTTGCGAGCAGTACCGCCTTGGAATATTTTGTGTTGGATTTGATTAATGATCCCCAAGATTACAACGAGCTGCAGATGCAAATCGTTCTGTAATTCTTCTAGCTCAACAACCACCAGCCGACCGTCAAAGTTAATAGCGGGGCGCTGGTCTGAAAACAGATGTCCATACACGCCACCTTCAGCGAAAATCTTTAACTGTTTACCTATTTGGCGCATGTAATCCTCTGGATGCTGCAAACAGCGCTCAACAAAAATAGTTACTGTGGATTTTTGACCCAACTCTTTCCACATATCCGTGAGCATTGTCATCATCTCGGCACGTTGTACTTCAGACACACCATGCTTCGGTGCAGCCATAGCCTTAAACATGGTTAAGATCATTGGGCCTTGCCCGTCATCACCTGTCCATTCGTGTATTGAGGGAAACGGATTAAGGGAGAATTTGAAATTGCTATCAAACGATATAAATTGGCTATCAACGAACATTTCTGCGAGGTTCTGATATGAGCGTCCACTATCAAGAATGAACACCTGAGCACCGTCATCAAATTCCTCTATCTCATATCCCTTTTGATGCGGTAACCGGCGCAATGACCCGCCTGTTTTGACTCCTGAATTGAGATAGCAGTTTACGATGTAGTTCACCAACACTGATTTACCTGATCCCGTTGCCGCACTCAGTAAGAAATTGTACCCACCGTCGGTTTTAAATAAATCCCAAAAGAATATCTGTCCGTTTCGGGTGGCTAACGGAACAATAGGGAGGTTTGTGTTGCCCTTCCAATTACTCATGTGGGGAGTTAGGAATACCAATGCTTCCGATGAATAAATTGAATGCCGTCTAAAGTTGGCGTATCCCTTGTCCATCATGCAAGGTATGTTTTGCAGAAACAGTGGCCCTGTCAGTACCGATTCTTTCGTAAACGTTATTCGTTTCCCATCAAAGTAGCGCTTCATTTTTGCAACGGAGCGTTCGCTTCTCTCTTCAGAGCACGAAAATACGATGACATGAGTACCTGAGTTAACAACCTTAGCCGCGCGTTGATCAATTTCCGTCCAAAGCTGGTCGTAATCTCGTTTCTGATCCGCAAGGCCATGGAACCATTCAAGGATTTTGCCTTTGGCTTGCCCTAGTAACCATTTTCGCCCCGCTCCTATATCACTCTTGGCTTTGCCTTGTTCTGGATAATGAATGAGAGTAGATATCATAAATGGATCACCGTGAGAAACGGAGCCAGTCTGCCAGTCACCCACCAAGTCAAACATTTGCCCGTAGTAAATTTCATCTGGCAAAGAGGTTAAAGACATAATTTTTATGTGAGTTTGGTTATCTTCTTCAAAGATTATTTTCCCCTCACTATTCACATCCTTTGGCTTACCGGTCACGATCCCATTAGGCGTGAAGTGAATGATGTTGCCGTTTTCAATAATCTGCTCAGACATTGACAGGCTTGCATTAGGCTTTGCATTGATATTTCGCCAAAGAGCATCTTTGGATGAATTGAATAGTGCTTGTAGGCGCCATAACAAGTCTGACGGCTGTAACTTTCTAGGTCCAAAACCAACACCCTTTAAGCTTTCTTCTAAGTCAAGGATCAATGCTCTAAAGCGTTTTTCTTCACGATCGTTTGCGAGTAATTCCGATGTAGGCACTCTAATCGTCACCCAAAACTCAAAATCTCTAAGGCGCCCACCGTTGTGCATGTCTTTGAATACTTTGCTTTCCAAATCTTGAGCCAATGACTCTGCCATCGATGTGGTCAGTTCATTGTCATTACCCATCATTCGATTGCCGCGTGTTAGTTCGTATTGGCTAATGAAATACCCTATGTCCGGCAAAGCAACCAATTGAGTTTGAATAGTGGTGTCTGCAGGGAAGTCCTTTTTATATATGGCATCCCAAGTGTTTTTTAGCTCTTCATTGCAACCCGGAGTAGGCTGGCAGCAAAAGACCACGGCCATTCCGCCGCCTTCCATTATGAAATAATCGGTTTCATAACCTATAAAACCAAACATTTCGTCAATTTTGTCGTAATTTGAAAGTTGGCGGATTTTATTGAAGTAACTAGAAAAAACACTCATCATTTAATTCCTTGTTTCTCTGTTACGCCTAAACTACTTGAGCCCTGTTTTGTGTGGGCCTGACGTCGTTCTTCTTCTTGGGTAAGCTGCTGGATTTGTAGTGGGACTATTCGGCCTGGGCGGTCATTAGCTTGCTCACCTACCAACCATTTCTTTGGCGCAACTTCGACATAAACAAAGCCCGGCATGTGAAGATCACCGTCTGAGTCTGTCCATGCTGCAACTAATATCCGCATTGTTTTAGGTTGTTGGATAACGGCTAATGGCTCTGGTGCTAATGCCATCGGGGATTGTCTGTGTACCATGAGTTGTCCATGTTCATCTTGGACGCCAGTAACCGCGCCGAACGTTCTATTAAGAGGCTCAGGGACTAATTCGGCTTCTGGCATTGTGTCATGGCGAAGATGCGATAAAGGCTCATAGACTTCGTTTGTTGCATGACCTTTATCTATTGAAACAGTTTGATTGGTTTCAGCATTTATATTTGGTTTAACAGGATTATCAGATAGGAAGGAATCATCTCCATCTGTCATAGCTGCGTTTGTTTCAACTTCTTTTTCTTCTACTGGTTTTTGAATTTTACCCATAGAGACATTGAGCCCCTCAAGGTTTGACCTGTCATTGGTTAAGTCATGTATTTGTCGAGCTGATGAACAAGCCGCGCCTTTTGAGTCGTTAGGACATGAAAATTCATCTTCTCCAACCTGTAGTGAACAACCAGAGCTTAGAATGCTTAACGCGAATGGAACTATGATGGCTAAATTTCTCATTGAAAGATTTCCTCAGCATTGGGTGTAGGCTGTGTTGTTGTAGAATCGCTGGTAACTGGGGGTGATTGTTTTTCAGTAACAGCAGGTTCTTTGGGTTTGTTTTCTAGCCATTCCTGTTGTTTTTCTGGAATACCTGCGTAACGACGCCCATCTGTACGGACGAAATAGGGTACTTTATTGATGTCCAAGTACATGGCCATGAGCATTGGAGTCATGACTTTTTTCAAATCTTCTTCTGAACATTCTCGTTGTCCAATACCCTCAACACTCCCAGTAGTGAGCACTTGAATACTGTCCGTTGTAGAGTATCCACACCAAGCTTTCATCGCTGAATTGATAGAAGCTTTGTCGTGCGGCATGATTATTAAATCAAGATTGACTTTAAACGGGTCAAGGTTGCTTAAAAATTCTTGAGATTCTTTTGATGTCGGACTAACGAATACTCTGGCTTGCTTTGCTATGTTTGGGTTACCAAATGGGATGACCGCCATTTGATTCATTAGTGTGCCGTTAGCAAATGAATCTAAGTTAAGTAGCCACGTATCATCTGCTTGTTTAGCCGTTTTTACGGGAGTCATGTTCCATAAGTCTTTAATTTCCCCATCAATAAGGAATCGACCATTGGAAGATATAAACATAGGGGGCTTACCTTTGAGCTGTATAAGCATTACGTTTTTAATTGGCATCATTCGCACAATTTCAACATCGCCCAATTCGCTCATCATTTTTTTTACTTCGTCAGAAAAACTTGTCTCTACCGAGGTTTGAGAGTCTTTCATCTTGGCAGCTTCTTCGAGATCTAATGCCATTGTCATCGGGCTATTGATTGTCAAAGCTAAAGCTATTCCAGTGATCCATCTCATCCTGCATTCTCCAATGTTTGAAGTAATTGTTGGGGAGGTTGGTATCCGGGCAGCATTTCACCATTGGGTAAAATGATGGAAGGGGTGCCACTGATGCCTAAAGACTCCCCTAAGTGATACATCTTATCTACAGGGTCAGTGCAGGCTTTGGCCACAACCGGGATGTCATTTTTTGATTTCGTCAATGCTTCTGCTTGGTTCTCTGAGCACCAGACATTTCTTAGGAGAGTGGCCATTTCTGATTTGACACCACCGCGAGGGAACGCCGCATAAGCGATGGTGATGCCCAGTTCATTGTATTGCTGTATTTCTGAATGGAACTTGCGACAATAGCCGCATGTTGGATCGGTAAAGACTGTCACACGATATTTTTCACTTTTAGCAGGGAATAAGATTAGATCACCTTGGAGTACCGCCATTTGCTCGTTAGCAAGTTCTCGCTGCCTAATCGCCGTGACATTCATTAATCCATCTGAAAATTTGTGAAGTGAGCCCGAGAAAATGTATTTGCCATCGTTAGAAGCATAGAAAATCCCTTTTTCTGACTCAATTTGGTAAAAATCAGCAAGAGGGGAGTCTGTTACTATGCTGACTTTAAATGGCAGCAGGTTTTCGAATTTTGCTTTTACCTCATCTTTGGCTACATTGGCCGCAAATGATGGTGCGGTTATGGCCATGCTTATCACGGTTGCCAGTATCTTAACGTTTGATATTTTCATTTCTGCCCCTCGCTAATTAAGTTGGGGCATTATCACTCATGAAAACTTCACAGTTTTCTGATTCAGGAACGATTTTCGTCGCTGAACCAAATTTATGGGGCTTTAGTGTGTGAGAAAATCTCCTTCCATCGTAATGACCCGATGATTTTTCAGATAGAGAGGTGGTAATGAATAAAGGCGTGGAAATGGATGTTGCAGTGGTAGAAGATCCGGATCTAATATCGTCCAATTCGTACCTAAAAGTGTTGCAGATTTACTTTGTTAATTTATCCGCTTTCAGACGTTTTGTTGGGGCTACGCGGACACAAAAAGAGCTTAAACATAAAATAAAGGCATACTTATCTAGATGTAATAATCTCTACTTACTAAATCGTTCTCCTATCCAGTTGCAAGTCGACAAGTTGGTTTTGCTCCAGTTGGCACTTACATTAAACGATGACTTAGCTGCGTAATAAGAAGGCCGGTGTTCATCTCGGCCTTATCTTCTGATTATTGTCCCGTTAAGCGTTCCAAAAGTTCGCGCTGTTGTTGTTCGCGCTGCTTGTACTGTTCTTCGTTAACAATTCTAGGGTTTTGAATATTCAATTGCTGAAGATGCGCCCTGAGATCGGCTATATCATTAATTTTCATATTATTACTTTGGCTTTTAAATAGAAGAGCATCTTCGTTGACCGCCACGATATTACTTTTCTCAAGTAAAATTTTGAGAATATCCATATACTCTAGCTGCGTCACAGTGTCGTATCCTGACATCGAAAAATGCCCCGCAAGATCTCTTGTGTTGATGACCTTTATCGTGGGCTTTTGCGCTATTTCACTTCTTAACTGAGCGATTTCATCATGCAGTGGTTTGATTTTGTAATCGACGATATTCAAAACAATGAAAATTCCGCCTATCAACATGATGAAAAGTGCAACACTGTAAAAGTCTGATTGTTTTTCTGTTACTTTACGGCGTTCAGTGGTCGTTTCTGGATCTGTGTTATTCATGCTATTTCCCTATTTTAAGTGCAATACCACGTTGAACGATAAAATCCACCTCACGACCACCCAACACTTCAACAACGGGCCATGAAGCATCAACCAGTTCTAAATAATATTTTGCTATCATATCAAATGAAGTGCTGGCACCATTTAGTGCCGCTGATTGGCCCATGCTTGTCCAGTCGGTTTTTTGGAAGATAGATTCATCCCCAGGATTGGTATTCAGCACATTGATCGATTGCGGCGCCGCGGCTTTAGATAACCCTGATAAGAATCCTGCTGCCATTGCATTACCCATTAACCCGCCAGATTTGGTCACTAACTTGCCATCTATTCCGTTCTTACCGTCTCTACCTACAGCATAAGCGGTCAAGGGTACCTCAATAGCTTTGCTGTCCTCAGTGATACAAGACAATGTTTCTGCGCGAATGAAAGCTCTAGCCGTCGCAAGATCGCCAACCGCGGTCCCAATGACGAAACATTCTCGAATATCAAGCGTGTAGTTGTTGGGCATGAGAGCGTCGTGCTTAACTCTGATTAAGATTGGCATAGGCATTTTGCTTTGTTGACCTCCCGATGTCGGGGCATCAACACCATTAAGCAACGTACCTGTGAGTATTGAACCTGCAGACAACCAAGAAGAAATATCTTCCGCTTCTTTTTTACTACCCTTATCTACCACTGCTGCACTTTGGGCATTGTTGTTAACTGTCTGCGAGTTTTCTGTGACTGTGACTAACTTGACCTCTTGCTCTTCGATATGACCAGTTTCCTTTACAGAGCGCACTTTTCCTTGGGTGACGGTACGTAAAATATTACCTTTGATAATTGGCTGTCTCGTTATTATTTGTGTTTGAGGCCGCTCAACTATTTGGGCTACATTCCCATTTTGATCATGACGGATTATGGTCCCATCTCCACCAGCTTGTGTACCAGCAGATTGCACATTCTTGTTGCTGGCCAATTCGCTTTTAAGTTGTTCAATTAATGTTTTTTGCTGGTTAATTTCATTTCGGAACTTGAACATCTCCATTTCTATCTTTTTTTCACGTTCTTTAAGTCTATTTTCCTGCGCGAATGCCGCCAATTCACGGTTTTGTGAGTCGGCAGCTAATTGATCAAACATCTCCTTTGTTTTTTTCTCTTCCATTTGAGAAACTTCTGCAACAGAGAATAGCTCGGTGCCGTTGTCTTTTTCATTGTTCACCACAGGCTTTTTGGTTTGGGTGAAAAACAATGGCACTAAAAAATACAGAGCGCAAAGAACCACTGCCCATATCACTATTTGTCGCTTTTTGGGGTCTTGCCAAAACTCTTTAACAATTATCTTGGACATTATTCACCTCCCGTTAAACCAAGTTCTTCTGCGCTTATCTGTCTACGACGGTTATTTTTCTCATGTTTTTCTATGTAAAGCTTGTCTCTTACGATATACACCTCAGTTGACTCTCCAGGCTGTAATATCGATTGGTCAATAAACGCCACGGCTAACGTATCTCGTGTTAGACATTGTTCTTCTTTGATTTGATAGGCGTATGAAGTATGGTTATACATAACAACGACATCGATATACTCTCTTGAGCCGGCATAACGCTGTGCTGTCTTTTGCCTTATGGCCACAGAACATGGTTTTACTAATGTTGAAGGTACTTCTGTTGATTCGGTGAACCCTGGTGGAATGCCGTTTTGAGCGATAGGCAACAACATCGACTTTAATCTTGTGATGTGAGAAGCTGTGTTTAGATGTTCTTCCGTAACACTGGATAATTCATCAATCTTCTTTAGACGCTCTCTTTCACGCTCTCTTTCTGCGATTTTATATTGCTGATCTGCGGTTAAATCAACATCCACATTGACCATGGCTGGCGGGTTATTGTCTGGCTGTAGCACCAACGATATAGCGGTTTCTGGCAAACCTTCTTCATACACCATAATCCCCACAGGAACCATTGAATTGGTTGTAATATAAATATAACCATTCGATGCCTCAATGATGGATTCTTCATCGGAAGTGCGAATTGCTACCATGGAGAAATTGGTCTTAATGCGGTTCATTAGTCCAGCTGCAACCGCCACAGCAATATTTTCTCCGGGTTTCAGATGGTAGTTTTGAACGGGCTTGTATTGTGCTTGCAATTGGTTAGCAAAACCGCCTTCTGTGCCAGATTGTATCGGGCGCCCATACAAGTCTGTTTTGGCCGCTGCCTGCGACGATGGACTGTCTTCTGGTACTGCCGATTTAAGAGAGTCAAAAATGAATGATACAGGGCTAGAACTCTTATTTTCGATGCGTTCTGGCGGTAAGCGTTCATTCGATGTGTTGACGGGAAGTACAAACTCATTTACGGGGTCACTTTCAGGCACAGCTAAAACCGTGTGGCTCATCATTGCACAGAACAGTAAAGACAAATTTAAGCACTTATTTATTTGTTTCATTTGGAACTTCCTTAACTTGTGAACCTGATTCTATAAGCCCTTCACGCATATCTGAGGTCAGCTCTGGTATCGTGTCTTCAGATGGTACGGTGCGTTGACGGGTGTTCGGTTTGCCCGGATATTGTTTGAAGTAAGATATTTTTGGCATACCACTTGCGACCCCAATTCTGAATTCATACGTCCATGTTTGAGTCATCGGGGCTTGCCCTGGCAGTGTGATTTCTCTTGAACCCCAAATCCAAACAACATCTTGATGTTCGTCGAAATAGATGTCTTCTATAACAAATCGTTGCTTCAGTTTTCTGGCATTAATAATCGAGACTTGACGATCTATCTCATCTTGGAATTGTTCGCGTAAATAAGGTGTCGAACTGGCAAGGAACCGCTCTTTGACAAAATTGATGTTTGTCTTACTGATATTTCCGATTAATTCCGCAAATGCCGTCGCGTGTCCTTTTTTGAATGATGCGTTGGCCCAATCCCCTTTAACTTCTATAACTTCGGTGATCGGTACATTAGGTAATACCACAGCCCCAGGCTCAAAGGTGGCGAACCGAATAGCAATAATTAGCAACGCTATGCTCAAAATCAGGTTACTAAGCAAGCTAACATTTCTTGTCGAAATTGCGTCGCCAATAGACTTTCGGATTTCTTCTGCATTACCCATCATTGATTTCATTTTATAAACTCTCTTTTAAGTGGATCAGGTACGGTGAAGCCTAGTTTCAGTGGCATGACTCCCCAATACCAAAGAACGTGTTCTACATAACCTCTCGGGTGATTTTCACTAAAGTAACTCGTGATTTTGAAATACATGATCGCGAAGATGGATGCCTCAAAAACGGCTCTGAATGTGTAACCCAGTGCGAGCGCAATCGCGATAGGTATGAATTGATCAAGAGTAAAGAACAAAACCAATAATGGTTTGTTTACTCGGAACGGAATTCGATAAGTGCTCATTTCAAGTTGGCCCATGTGTTAGTAGGGGATTTGAAATGTATTTTGACATCCAATAAGAGGTAGGTTGTTTGATTCAGCGTTAATATTCGTCGCTGAAACAAAAAAGGCCGTTAGATATTGAATTATCTAACGGCCTTGCATCAGTTTGTGAACTTGATAGTCTCGATTTTAGATTGTCGCTGTCAGGAAGATGTTGATGATTGCAACGGACTGACTCAATAACATACCGCCGATAAAAGCGCCTACGGCTAAATAATAATTCTGCTTTAAAACATTGAAAAGACTAGCGAAAAACGCTAATAGCGTAATGATTTTTCCTGGGACACCATCAGCCCAACCAGAAATTTCCGTCCAAATAGAAGTAAAGGCCGCACCACCAGAACCAGCTTGAGATTCAAATGATAGAAGCATAACAAGCGCAAAGGCAATTATGAGGCCCAATAGCATCATTTGCTTGTCGCCAGCACTTACTTTTTCAAACTTGGGTAACGCAATTGTGTTTTCCATGAATCAATCCTCAATGGTTTGTTTAAATAAATCCATAACTAATTTACTCTCTATTAAATGCAGTCAACTTCGTTTCAGATGCAATATTCGTTGTTCAAATAAATTTTTAAGGTTTTCGATGTTTTTTTAGCTCATTAATGCTTAAAACTGGGACGAAAATGGATTTGATATGAAAGCCCCAAGGTTGAACGTGCTCTTTGAGTAGGTTTGGTATTTGCGTCCAAACACTGACTCTAAGGCCGCTTGGGTTTCAATGGGGTTACTGGTTATATCGACTAAACCAAATGCAACTGCGTCGCTGCCTGTCCATGCCAAACCTGACCACAAGATTTCAGTATCAACTTTCAGCTTATCTCCGCGCCCAAGCAGTACGTCATTCTTAAACTGTTCAAAGATTGGTTGTAGAATTTTGTCTTTGATGATCTGTTGTTGATTTGAATCGATGGCTTTCCAAGGGTTAAGCGCGTCTTTTAGCTCACCACTCGTGATAACGGTGTTTGTTATGCCTAATTTCCCCGCTAACTCAGACCAGTTAAGTGCATCCATCCTCACACCAATGGAGCCAACCAACGATGCTCGCTGTGCTATGATGACATCGGCGTTAATCACAGCCTGAATGCAGGCTGAAGCACATTGTTTAGTAATAACAGCGATAATCGGCTTTCTTTCTAGATCACCAAATAACTTCCCGGTCTTTATCTCTTCAAACATCACTGAAGGATTTTTTATCGACTCAAGAATTGTCGCCCTAACGTCTTGCGATAACGGCGCTTTCCATTGTTTATATTTAACGATGACTTCATTAATTGTCTGTGAGTCGGTCGGTGCCCCCCCCGGACTGTTCGCCTCGATTACGATAACCTTGGCCTTTTCATTTTTCATGGCTGCTAAAATGTGGTCTGTTATCTTTTTCCCGTTACCGGTATCTTCTTCGCTACCTATTTCCCCGCTTATTTGTACTACAGCAATGTGCTCTTCTTCATGCTCTATAAGGCTGACCAAATTGCTCACAATTCCTATCAAAATCACCCCGCCAAGAAGCATTAGCTTCCCATAATTAGTGCGCTTATAGATGGTTAAATGTTGGTTTAACAGATTGACTAGCTCTGGCTGGTTATTTTGAGAAAGCATGATTTCTAACTTCCTATGCTACTTTCATATAGTTTTGGATAATATTCTTGAACGCTACACCCGTCAGAATGAGCATCAACACCGGAAACCAAGGCGCTTTTTGTCCTAGAATATTGGGGATTAACATATAGCAAAAAGTGAAAACGATAATGTACACAATCGAACGTGTCCATATACGTGAGCTCTTAATGGATATTTGCTTGGGCTCATACATGCGGATTTTTCTGATCATGTATCCGTCATAGATTAAGGCGAAAAAAAGCGGCACCATGACCCAAATCCAGTATTTCATCATCGTCATCCGATATACCATTTGGTAGCTCATAATGTGGATGTTGTTGACTACTCTCTGCAGAACAAAGTCACCCTTGTACTTCTCTACTAACTCCTTAATTTTGAAGTTACCCTTCGGCAAAAGATTATCCTCAACCATTTTTTGCAGACCACTATCGATGTACGATTGTCTGTATGACCTTTCTACTTGCAACGTGACTTCTAACCATCTGGATTCAGTCATTAATGAAGACAATGATTTTACTTCAACCTCCATTTCTCGTTGAAAAATGCTGCTTGGGACCATAGTTAAAATAATAAATAGACTCACAGTAAAAATAAGTAGCATGAGTGTTAGTAGCTTTGTTACACCATGGTCTTTAATGAGTTCTGACATCGTGTTTACCTCAATGCATCACTAAGTTAATGATTGGCTCAGTGAATAAACGGTCTGTTGATTAGGAAGGGGTAAACCAAGAAGGTTAAGATGCCTCCGGTTGAATACGTGTCTTGCTAAAAGCATTGAAATCGCTTCATTTGAAATTTTTGATTGTTTTTCTATGAATTCAACTTTTAAGCAATTGCAAGATTTAGTGCTCGTACCGTCAGAAAAACAATCACATTTCTTGGGTTTTTTAGCTTTGTTTACAGAGGTTTTGAAATCATTAAATGTCTGTGATACACAGTCCCAAAACATAGTTTCATCATTGCCAATATCCACCGACACTTTGTAATTAGCGACTTTATAAAGATCATGTAACACCGATTTTGCAAATTGGGTGCATTGTTCCTCATATCCATCTTCTTCGGCTCGATCCCACGCTAACATCGCTTTAAGCAAAATAACGTCGATGATGGGAGTGCTATGATTGATCAAGTATTTATTACCTCCCACCAAATCTTCTAGTCGGTTAACAATCTCGCTGATCCCTTCATTCGTTTGAGTTATCCGAGTGATATCCATTACTAACCTCTAATGATTTGCAGTTTGCATTTCAGCTTTTGGCCATTTGATAGTCGCGCTACATATTGCAACTTGGGTAAGTCACCGATTAACGATGTCGGAAACATATCCTCTCTGGTTTTGGTTATGTTCTCCTTATACCCGCCGCTGAATTCTGTTAAACCTTGCCCTGTGGCTGATTGAATTGAGTATTGAATCCCAACGTCACTGATGTTTGTTTGACTAAATTGTTTAGCGACATACTCTTGCGTTATCGTATCGGTAACTTTCATGCTGAAAAAATTATTACATAACCCTAAGTAACGGTTAGCCGTTGCCTCGTCAGTCATATCGATAAGGTCAGGGATAGTTTGAGTAGATAGTACAAATTGGCATTTCGCGGCCCGACCTTGAGCAAGGTTGTTTATCAAACTATCGTTCCCAGCAACTGCAGCATGTACTTCATCAACCAGAATAGATATTCGACGTTCTTGTCCAGAACCATAGTTATATCTGTCGCCTAAACATGACGAAATATCAGCTAGAAGTAACTTGGCTAGATGTCCTGCCGTTCGTGGGTCGTTCATCGAGTTAAGTGCACAATAGATAATGCCCCCATCCATGATCACTCGTTTTATATCGATGACTTCAATATCATCCTCTCGATTTGGGGATAACAGCTTGTCCAGAGGGTTACTGCATAATACTTTGAATAGGGGAAATACACTCGCAAGCATTTTTTGAGCATGTTCATGGTTGTGTGTCACAAACTGAATAACGTCATCCACGGCTGCAACCGTTTCTTTACTCGGTATTTTTTGGTTGTAGTAGTTCAACATCCCTTGCAATGGTGAATCGCCCATCCCCAACATCTGATCTAATTTTTCCGCTTTCCAGTGCATCCCATATTTTTTTTCATAAAATTTGCATAATACTTTTTCGAGCAATTCTGATTTACCCGTTCGCATGTAACGATAGATCTCAGTCAATTTTGGGCTTTCTGTGCAATAAATCATTCCGTCAGTGACCTGTGAAATTGTTTGCCAGCCGAACTCGATGAATGAGTCTGTTGCGCCACTGCCAGACTTTAATAAGCTTGCGATACGAGTAGGGATTTCTGAAGGTGTTGCAAAGTTTTTGAGAATGTCAATTGCACAAGATTCACTTGGTCGAGCTGGGCAGAACTCATAAAATTTATGCTCAATTCCTAATTTCTTTGCTTCGGCACGTAAACCTTCTTTTAGATTTTTATCGTCTTTGGGATCAATCACTACGATAGAATTTCCCATGTGCATAAAGCCAGTGCCTAGCATTCTCAATAATGTAGTTTTGCCTGAACCTACTACCCCGGATATAAAACTATGGCCAAAGAACGTTTCTTCATTAACGATTATGGGCTTATCTTCGCCGATGGCGTGTATCCAAGTTTTGCCACCCATGCTTCTAGTGTGTTTCTGGTATTTGTAAACCAAAGGCTTCAAAGCAAACGGCAACTCCAATTCCCGTAAATCTACCGACATATCGAGAATTTGATATGCGCGTTGTGCGTGTTGTGGCCCCCATTCAAAGCCGGTACCAATATACATTTCTCGTTTATCTTCATATTTGAAGTTTTCAACTTTGGAATTGAAATCCCACTTGTTGATGTAGCGCAACAATTCAATGTCAATGAACTCTAATTTGTTTATAAATAATTTTAGTTGCTGACGCATTTTCGGGTAAACGCTGATCAATTTATACAGACCAACACCCATTAACCCACCAGATATAATCGTTGGAATGTCTATGGCACTTGTGCTGAAATCACCTACTTTACTGACGATACCTGTCACCACGCCGGCCCCGACATACACATACGCAGCATTCAACTCATAAAGCGGTCTAAACAGGCTTTCGATGTAAGTAATATTGTTTCTGTTATTCATTGTTTTCCCTTAGTTTCCACTTCAATTCGTCAAGTTGAACCTCCGTCATTTTGGCGGTAATTTCCCCTTCGTTAGAAATATTTGCTTTAACACCTTGAGCCCGGCAAAATTTGGTTAACTGGGATGTAGACATTTCAGGACATCCTTTTTGAAGTTCTGCGAGTAATTCAGGGTATGGCATGTCCCACTCATCTCCTGCCTGCCGAACATTGTGAGGGTCTCCGTAATCATCATCTGGCGCGGTCGGTTCGTCTGTTTTCACCACTCCGGTAGGTTTATCAGTCTTGGCGCTTTTATCTTCGATTATCTCTATTTGTGAATTTGGTTTTTCTTGACCACTCGCAACATCTTCTTCATTGTTCGATACTCCCGAGTTACTTTGATTTCCATTTTCAATATCTACCGTTGGTACTACAGTGCAAAAATGAATTCCCACCTCATCGCTGAGTAATATGTAAGTCACCTTTTTACCGTCCTTCATTAAAACGGAAGCGTCCTTTTTTTGTTCGTTTTTCTTGATTAGCTTCAGGTAATTCAGTGCGTTTAGCAGTTGGGGCAGGCTTTGATTGGTGTGTTGAATTAAAAAATCAGTGTCGACGCAAACGGATTCCCCTTCCATCCATAAATAATGCTGATTGGCCGATTGCATTAAGGCTAAAAGCGCAGCGTCCACAGGCTTTAACATGCGATTCTTTATGACCCAAGGATATTCAGGGTTCAAAGCAGAAGGTGCGGAGTCCATTTCACTTGTTGCAGTCTCGTTCTGAACTAATGACTTTGTGGTTGTATCAGGTACGGGACTCAATATCTCCGCAACGGGCGCTGTAGTGTCAGGTTTGGGATTTGAATTCTCCACTGCAGGAATTACCCCCTCAGGTTTTGGGCTCGCTTTGGCCTTAGGTTTGGCTTTTGGTTTGGCCTTTTGCTTTGGTTGCACCGATTCTGGTTGTGACTCGTCAGCTGAGTTAGCCTTGTCATTTGCTTGCGGTAACTCATCATTGTTATTCGTCGGATGCTGTTCTAACGGTTTTTCGCTAGATGGCTTGACCATGCCATGCGTCGCTGGCTGAAGCTGTTCTGAATTAGCCGTATTCGATTGCGATTCAGACGGCATAACGAGTTTGTGACCTTCACGGTTATAAATCTGGTACACGTTGGATGATTTGGCAGTGTTAAATCTAAGGGCGCCAAGCACGTTACTTGGTATAGGATTATCACCAATAACAAAGTTAGGCCACTCGACCATAATCACTGAAACGGGTGAAACTTTGCTTAATGGTCCGTTTTTTAATTCGGTAAACTGTTTAACATCTTCCTCAGTAAACTCGCCTAAATACAAGCTAGCATAAGTGCTTTTATCACTGACCATTGAAAGGATGCGTTTATCGAGCAAAATCGAAATGAGTGCCTTGGATGATGTCGGGAGCTTAATACCGTAATCGATACACTTCTTGATGACTTCATTTATCGGTCTATCACCTGCAATGAAAACTAATCCGTTAAATACAAATAAGTCGGCGCCTGGCTTGTTTACCACCCAGTTCAAGTACAAAGACCTCATAGCATTGACTACGCCCATTGTGATGGATTTTTGGCGTGATGAGTCGTGCAGCCACACTCGCGCATAGTCTTCATACGTCGAGTCCGAGTCTGCTTTTCTGACAGCGTTAAACAGATAGCCTTTGTATGAGTGATAATGTACTAACGTCTGTGTAATCATTGAATACAGGTCATCATGCGAGCCTAACAAGTAATTTTTTGCAGATTCGTTTAGTACCAGAGGAAGGAAGTGGACGGAATTAGTTTCATGATCTCTATTCAGTCGCTCTTTCTGATGAACAACAGTGTACTCACTAATGTCGCAACGTTTTGCCCAATCAAATATTGATTCGTTAAGCGGCCTCCAAATGTCACCATTTGAACCGATTACTTGCACATTAGAAATAATTTTTCCTGAATCATGCAATAAGCCACACACCCACGCTGCAAATTCATACCGTGGGCGTCTTGCTTGGTCTTCATCAATTAATCCCATTTCGTCAAGCATATAACTCATTGCATTCTGTAATGCCTTTATTGAGACATCTAAAGAGTGCTCTAGTAATCCACCTATATACTGGTGATGATCCATTTCGGAAGCGGGTATTAAGTGACAGTACCCGATGTAAGAACGTATTGTGCTTTCCACTAAATCAACAAAATTAAACTCGCAACCTTGGTGAATTAAACCAACGTCCCTTTCTATTTGGCGAATTTTTGATAATTGTCTTTCAAGCAATAATTCTATATCTACAATAGGGATTGATGCCGCTTTAAGTGGATAATGCAGAACGGCATCTAATCTCTGTTCATCTTTGTGTGGACGTGTTGATTGACTAGCCCACACATTATCAATACGTGATAATAACGAACTCAACATCATTTTAAATTTGTATGCACGTATTGATAAAGTTGCCATCACACTTCCTCTGTTAAACCATTATCATCATTACTTTCGGTTATGGATGTTTCATTATCAATTTTAGATTTTTTAATGTTTACCACATTATTTTTCTTTTCAATTAAATCAGGGTACAAAGTAAATACACCTTTGTTTAACCCTTCAATAAAGAATATTGGAGAGAATTGTCCTCCGTCTCGTTTACCCGGCTTTGTTACTTTAAAGATTTTCGACGCAATATTATTAAGGACCAACAATGCTTGTGTGCGAGAGGTCTGCTCTATTTCTTCATCCCACGGGCATGAAAGAGATATAGTTTCAATTTCATCCATTATAAAATCGATTTGAGAAACCAAATTGATAATTTCTAAATGACTTTTATGAATAATATTAACAGGAATAGTCATGTCAGGGTTTTTTATGTCTATAAAGCTAATGCCTGGAATAATTTGTTCTTGAAGCGCTTCGAGTGAAGCCATTAGGCTTTCAGTTTCCAACTTAGCCGCCGAAACAATATCGTTTTCAAACCACTCTTTAATCATGTTGTGAGTGGTTTTATTTGCAGAACGACTTGTCATTTTGAATAGTTCGCCTAAACGATACATGGCATTATTAAGCGTGCCTCCTGATTGGCCGCGCATATAGAGGTATATTGATTCTGATTTAAGTTGCATTTCAGCAACACCTGTTTTTCTTCTTACTGATTCAACAACGTCTTCCTTGCTTTTTTTGATACTAGGCATCTTCTATTCCTCACATTAGTGTTGGGATAATTTTGTTTAGGTTGGTAATTTGGTCGGCCAGCATTGCTAGTGCCTTACGAATTTTCTTAAATAATGGTTCGTATTTATCGAATAATACTTTTTCCCATGTGTTAGCGTGTTTGGACATGACAGACCAAGTAAAACCTGTTCTGACATTGGGTTTAATTTGTATTCCAGAACGGGGATTCTGGAATTTCCTGTAAGGCGTTTGCTTCCAATCCCACCATTCAAGATATACTCGGTGCGTGTTCTTGAGCTTCTTCAGCCTTGGCGCAATTCTTCCCGCTCTCTGATAACCTTCCTGGCTTGGTTGCAAACCAGATGTCACAATCTTTTTATTCTGCTCTTTCCACTCGCTCCAGTAACCATCCACAAGTAGCTGCGCTCTATCTACGAGCTCGTCATAGAGACTCGATATCTCAACCAACGTTTTTTTTACATTCTCTGACTCAATGGACATTTACATCATTCCCCCCTTCAAAGCTGTCGGATGAGAATGCCACAGAAAAAGGAAGGTCAACTTCATTTCAGATGCAATTTACGTCGCTGAAACAGATATTGAGGGGTTCTCATCGCACAATAGATCCGGAGGTATCTTTCTAAAAAGAAGGGTCTGATATGTTGTTTTATCCAAGATAACTACCTGTTGGAAAAGCATTGCATTTTCCAACTAGACATACTTTCTTAATCTCATGATTGAACGCCGACGGCTGAGCTTGCCGTTTTAAATGGTGGTCATTGGAAAGGACTACCTTCGAAAATGTGCTTACAGCGTTTCCCTACACCTTCTATTAAATCGTTTCTGAACGTTTCCATAACTGTCTTTCAGCCATTCATTTAATCACCGATGCTGCACATCGTGTACGGAAGTTGTGGGTGTAGGGATGGGTCTTCTAACCTTAATCTTGAGTGACTGGAAGTGTTCTTTGCAATATTGGAATGTTCTATGAATTTTGCAGCTTTTTTCCACATTGGAAATGCTTTGCGTGAAAATGAGTGTTTTTCGTATTTTATCAAGATGTTGTGAGTATTGCTGTTCGTTTAAATTCGCACCTGTACCATTTCGGGAGAATGTTGAATGCCATTCTTAATGTCCGTATATCTTCTATATTTTTGAGATAAGAAAAAATTGTTCAAATACGTATGTTTCTATTTACAGATGCAAGTTTAATTGGTAGGAATTTAAGGTTTATTTATGGCTTCTGCCTACGTCTTTAATATTTATGAAAGTCTTCTTTTATCAGTTTATCGTCCTGTATGCTATTGACTTCATTGCCTCCAACGTAGCTATGTTCCTTTGTTGTTTCTTTGTTGGAAAAATAAAGACTATTTATCGAGAGTTTTCCAACTGTAAATCTCTCTCCGCCATCACGATTTAAAGTATTGTAAATCAGTACCATAGCTGTGATACCGCTTTCGATTTATAATGTATCTTTACTTTTTAGTGTGATCGATTCCTATTTTTTTAACAAGTATTTCGTAATAGCATTGATTACACAAACAGGTGTATGTAAACTTGGCGAAATCAGTCAATGGCAACCACATAATTAATCTATGACTAACAGGTCAGGCTTTTATAAATCATTGTTCTTTTCACAGCAGATATATTTGATTGCACTGCACGAGTTTGCGAGTCTTCATCCAAATATCTGTTGTGATTTATTTGATATGAAAAGTTCTCACGTTTCAGTGATGGTTAGCCATAGCGAGGATGAATGGGCGGGTTTTGTTGCTGGATTGAAAAGCTGGATATTGACGCCAAGAAAGGACATTACAAACACTTGTCTTTTCGATTATTGGTTGAACAATATTCATGCCGAAAAATCTATAGCCAATCAAATAAACTCAAGAATTGCATTGGGCAAAAGAATAACTCATAGCATTAATGGATTAGAAACAATGTCGAGGTGTCAGTCATCGATAATGATGAATATTTGCATGTGTGCTGAGTTTGACCCGTTATTCGCCAAAGGGCTTTTGTTTTTGAGTGATTCAACGATAAACACTATACAAAAAAAATTCCCTATTTCGAATAAATTGCACTTTAATGACCCGCTATTGCCGTTGTTTGTTCTAAATAGAAATCTAGATTTTACTAAACTGTTGAACCTCGGTGCGATAGGGTATGCGAATGTTGAGCAATCTCTATTTACGATGGCTTCATAAACTTTAACTTTTGAGGGATTATCATGAGGCAACCAACGGATGTGTCGCTTGTTCAAAACTATTCATTAGCAAGGCGTCTACATGAATTAGGTCTAATGCCAACCATTATATCTAAATACGTACCTGGCACAGCTTCATTAGTTAGAACATTTAATGATGCAAATCCTGATGTATCATTCTCAAGAGGATATTCTAAGACATGGGCAAGGTCTAATCGTGGTTTCAAACTCTCGAATATTCTTTTTAGAATGTATGGTTTGGTTTCAGGTGATCCAACCTTAAAAAAAGGTATCAATATTTGTTATTTAGCGTCTGCATGGGAAGTTGCTGTTTATCAATATCCTGAATTATTGGAAGATAAGATTTGCGACATTTCTAGATTTGCCTATATGCTTCAAAAAGTAGCTTCTAACGAATATTTAGTTTATTCGTGCTGCTCTAGTAATTGTAATAATAAATTTGTTATCCACGAAAATTGTGAACGAACACATTGTTGGGCTTGTGAAGAAAACAAATTATTGAAAAGTAAAAAAGCAAGCGATTCATTAGAACTAGCGGATGCAAATGCTTCAAGACGACTCCATCACTTCTCACAACAAAATCATCAAGACGTTTACTCTGATACGGAAATGGTGTCTAACTTATTCCTTTTATTGTGTAAGCCTAAGCAAGAAGAATATATTCCCGCAGATAGTTTAAGTGAACCATTAAGGTTAGTGTCTTCGAGATAAACAAAACAAGCTACTTCGGTAGCTTGTTTTGTTTCCATTATATTAATTTTAATACTAAATTTTTCTGTTGTTACCTTTGATGTGTAGAAATCTCCAAACCCTTTCGTTTAGTGCTGCCTCTGTCATCTATCCTGAGTTCTTCGTTTAGTCAGTTTGTACAAAATAGTTAAGATTTTTATTTCAGCGACGTAAATCGAGCCTGAAACGAAGCTGCATTCTACTTTCGATTGGTAATATGGTCAGAATTGAGGGGGGGGTGTATGTTTAGCAAATCAGCATTAAAAACAACTTTACTTATATTTATGTTTGGCTGTCAGACGGTAGTTTTGGCGGGTGACGACTTTTATAACCAATCTCAAAAAGGATGGTTCTGGCATGAGCCGACTCCCGTTCCTGAAATTGAACCGAAGGTTGAACCCGATGAAAGTAAGGCCACAACTTCAACGCCAACGGAAGAACGGATGGTTAACATCGATGCAGAATGGTTGAAGAAAAATTTACCACAACTTCAAGCGAATGCTATCAACAATCCTACTACCGAAAATCTTGGTGCATTTTATGCGGCTCAACGCTTAATGCTCGATATCAGTTCAAAATTTGCCACCAATACCAGCGATTTCTTTCGCAAAGAGGCCAGTTGGTTGTCTGAAGATCATCGCCGTCCGACTGAAGCGTTTATGTTGTCCAGATTTAAAAATGATGTTCAGAAAGCACAGGAACCCGTGATTGAAAAAATATCCACTCAAGCAGGTATTTGGTTTTTTTATTCGAGTGCCTGCCCGTACTGTGTCAAACAACTTCCACTCATTAACTTCCTTGCTACTCGATATCAATTGAACGTTCTTTACGTGTCTTTAGATGGAGGCACTATTCCTGGCATTCCAGAAGATAAGATCGTGATTGATGTTGACGGACGTGCTTCGAGCCAATTTAACGTCACGGTTACCCCTACAACATTTCTTGTGTCGAATGATGCGACGAAATTTGAGTTGTTGAGTAATGGGGTTTCATCATTGCCAAAATTACAAAATGCATTGGTTGATGTTGCACATAAATATAATTGGATCACTGATGCTGATTTTCAATCAGTTCAAGCAGTTCGTGGGACAAATGTGTTGGCTAATGGACAGCTGCAGGTCAAAGAAAGCGAATTATCTAATCCAGCATTTCTCTATGATGTGCTTCAGAGTCGAGTGGATTTAACGAACTCCCCCATTGGGACACCTTTAAGAATTGGAGCTCCAAACTAATGAAATTAAGTAAAATATGTTTGTTTCTATCATTAACGGTGTTCAGTGTTGTCGCAGATCCAATGCAGGACATATTTAATGATATGTATTCGACTACAGCCCCGAGTGCTTCCCAACATGGAAACGGGCGTTATGGTGTAAACCTCGGGGGATTTACTTATCGCCCGAAGCTAAGTGATGGTGCTCCAATTGTCAGTGCGCGATTACCGAACGCTAGCCTTGGCCCTTGTGGTGAAATTGATATATTTGCAGGAAGCTTTAGTCTTATTTCCGGCGACGAACTTGCTCAATTAAGTCGAGGGATTATGCAGGGGGCGGCAACTTACGCCTTTAATCTTGCATTACAGTCAATCTCACCTATGGCAGCTGGAGTTGTCGATGAGTTAAGAACCCTCATAAATGGCGCCAATCAGTTCAATATTGATGGTTGTAAAAAAGGTGCTGAATGGGCGGCTAATGCTCTAGCGTCTGACACTCCATCAGCTCCGTCAACAGAAATAGGGTTTGTCGCAAAAAAATTGCAATCTATCAATATGTCACTGGGTTTTGCGGCAGACATGAACGATGCAACGTATGGGGCAGAGTCTCAAAAATCGGCATCGGCCTTGGCTTCTCAAGTTGGCAAAAAAATTAATAATAACTCTCTAATAAAGCCGTTATCTGAAAATCAACCCAATGGGGATCTATTCAAATCCTTTAGCAGTGTGAAGGATAACGAATTGATATTGACCATACTTGGCGCTGTATTGACCTCAACTGACCTTTCTAATTGCACCACACCTATCACTGATGAAGGTACTTGTATTAGCCGTGTACCGGGAAAGGGATCGCCATTTTTCATTGATCTGTTTTACGATGCTGACGACATTGATTCCGATGTTGATGATGTAGAGCTTAAATATTACAAATGTGCCGATGTGGACTGTATCAATGTTGTTAATGCCACTATTACAACGAAACGCATATTGCCTATGATCAGAAAAACCATATTCGATATCTGGCAAAAAACGTATAAAACCCCCACGGTTAAATATACCGATACAGAAGCAAAGATCATGTACTGGTTCGGAAACGATATGTATCTAATGATGCAAGTGTTTGGACCACACGATGAGTTTGGTAGGAGTTATGCTCGTTATAAAGCGCTAGAAGCCACATTGATCATTATGGATTACATGGCCAATGATCTTGTCTCTCAAGTTAGAACATCTCTCGTTACCTCAAAGAATCAGCAAACAGGTGAGCAATTGTATCCGGTTGGCTTAAACCAAGCGCAAGACGATTTACTGTGGTTTAAGGAGGCTTATACCGTAAGCCGAAATACTGACATACAAAAAAGAGTGTTTGAAGACCGTGCAAGGTTAGACGCGGCATTGACGGTCACACTAAGTACCAAGAAATAATTAGGAGTCGATCAGCATGTGGGAAATTTATTCTGTTGGTAATCCGACGTTCCTTATTGAAGTCTTTAACGGATTAGCTCGCCTATGGTCAACTGGCGATATCTACGTATTACTATCCATCGCATTAGTGATTGGTTTACTGTGGAATTCTCTTCAATGGGCTACCAACCAAGAGAAAATGCCTTTCCCAGCTAAAGGTTTTATTCTATCTATTATTTTTGTAGTCGGCTTATTAGGTCCTCAGTCGCTTGTCGATGTACGAGTTACATCAAAACGCGATTATTCGTTTCAAGAAATCAATAACGTACCACTTTTACCCGCCGTGGGCGGTTGGTTTATCACAAATACAGGTACAGCAATTGCTGATATTATGGCTCAGGCTTTTTCCATTGTTGGGATTGATTCTTGGGAGGCTTTGAGCCCTATTCAGCATTTTGTCGGCCTTTCTGCAGTTAATTTTGCTGACGTGTGCACGCCCAATCCTTTGGATAACAATATAAATGTTTGTAAATCATTTAATGTCTATCTTGATGAGTGTTATGTCGTCGCGAACATGGTTTCCCCCGGAGCAACTAACCCTATAGAACCGGTACTAAGTGCAAAACCAGCTGATATTATGGGGTTACTGAAAGTTACCAACCCAAACCTTAATACCACGAGTTATCTTGTGCCAGGGAACTCGCAGGGGGAGAAGATTAGTTGTGAGTTGGCTTGGAGTAAACTGGATAGCCAAATGAAGTCAGGGCAGTATAGGGATAACTTGGAGAAGTCCTTATCAGCTCAAGGTTCAAGTCTGGCGAAAGTCAGCCAATTTTTAAATCAATATAGTATGCAAGGGGTTATCCCTTCTGCAGAGTCATCTTTTGATCTCGCGAATGCCGCGTTCATCGGTAGTGTTTTTAATAACTATTTCCCAAGCACCCCGTATGGCCAACAAGTGTCACACGCCATGTTTGATACGATAAGACAACGCCAATTAGCTAATGCATCCAAAAAGGAGTATTGGATGGAAAATGCGGAAGTGATGCAGTCGTTTTTTGAAGCATTAACGGTCTTTTTAACGCCTTTCCTTGGATTGGTTTTGGCTATTTCTGGTCAGGGACTTCTAGCCGTAGGGCAATATTTTGCTGCATGGATGTTTGTCCAAATGTGGTCAATCATGATTGTCTTGGTCAACTTGTTCACCGCTTTGGCTATGACGAATCGTTTCAATGACGCTGTTGCTGCAGGCAAAAGCCAATTTAGTTTAACGGCGATCGACAGCCAATTTGCTACAGCTAACAGTTATATCGGTATCTCCGGTATGCTTTACACTTTCATTCCCGCTATTTGTGTCTTTGTGCTCTATCGAGGTGTTCATGCAATGCAGGGCATGGCTAAACAGGCTATGGCCGATCCTTCTATCGATTCTAAACGCCTGTCCCCTGATACCGGCACGTCAATACAAAACGGTAATGCTCAATTCGGTAATCAAACATCTCAGTATGAAACTAACACTGGGCGCCATTTAAACGGTGATTCGCTCGTTTCTAGTTCCGCGGGGAAATTCTCAGTGGGTGAATCAATAGGTTCGAGCGTTTCATCTGGGGCGAGCAGCCTCCGAAGTCAGGCGGCAACTTTAGCTCAAAATGCACAACAATCTTTGGACTCTATTTTCAACGAATCAAAAGGGGGAAATTTTTCTAAAAACACGGGTGAAAGCCAGTCGTTTCAAGCATCATCTGTTTCTGAGTGGGCATCGTCTGCTGCTAATGCCATAAGCAAGGCTACAGGGATGTCATTTTCTGAAGCACAGCAACTTGTAGCGTCAGGTGCCGTAAGTGCCGATGCAAAAGGGGGATTGTCTTTAAGCGCAGGTTTCGGCGGGAAAGGACAAGGCCCAAGTATGGCTGCGAAAGTGGGTGCAAGCTTTAGTGCTGACTTGAAAGCAACAGCCCAAGCGAATGCTAATTCGTCGGAAGAAGCTAAAGAATCGTACAATAAAAACCTCCAAGAGTTAGTATCGAACAAAGATGCCATTAACCAAAATTTATCCAAGATTACAACAGCCTCGGATGTCGCATCTTTCTCGGATACCGCAGCAGTCCAAGAAGCAGCAAAACAAAGTGCTGCCTATACTCGTCAATCACAGGCGCTTGAGCAACAAGGCCTCATGTTGACTCAGATGGCTACGAATTCTGGTCAAGTCTCCACATCCAGAGATATTGATTTTGCAGGGCTTAGTGCCTCATTAAGTAAACAAGATATAGGTTCATTTCTTTCTAAAAAGAACCCTGAACTGTGGGAGAAAATTAAGGATTTGCAAGTGGATGGCATGTCTGGCGATAAGTGGTTGGATGAAAAAACAGTGTCCTTTGCTCAGGAACGAGAGTCAAAGAGTGCGAATGCCATTGGTGAAGGTCGCGCACTTGCTCTTCAAGAACTGATGAAAGAGAACGACAAGATTAACATGCAGGAAGGCGGCAGAGGAATTGACATTGGCAAGGAAAAGGCCGATGCCGAGATGAACCGTGATATTTTTCAATCTATGGCTGCTAATGGAGTAGTGAATACTACTGCCGCAGGCGATCTCTATCAAAATAAAGTCAACACACTCGATGCTATGGGCAACACATCATCTTACTTAGATCAAAGTAAGGCACCTTTAGAACAAGTGGCGCCAAAAATGCCAACGGCCGATGAATTTACGAATGCGTATGGGGCTCGTGAACAGGGCTCTCAAGCTATGGTTAACAGTGCTCTTCATGAAACGTTAAATGGACATGCTAATGTTGCTAATGCGGCCGAAGATAACAAGGCGCAATTCAAGAAACAAGGTGAACAGTTAACCGGCGGAGTTGATGGTGTTGGTTCTGCGCCAGAAAATTTTGAGAAGAAAATAGACAAACTGGATAGAACTCATAGCGCGACAGCACAACTCTTCAATACCATCGGTGATATTCCTGCAAAGTTAGGAGAAATGACTAAGCCTGAAGGCGACAGAGCGATGAATAATTTAATCACTCAGCTCGCTTCAAGTGAGGAAGGTGCTAAGTGGGTCGGGGAGAATGTTAAGGGAGATACTGCTAATGGCATGAATCTATTATCTGACTTCAAAGGCGATCCCACTGAAAAATTCAATAGAGGGGTTCAGGTTCCCGGCGATGAAGGGCGTCAGTACCAATCTTTACTGCAATCGTTAGATAATCCCCAGTTAATGCGAGGACTTTTAGGGGAAGATGGACAAGGTACTCCTTTGGCGAAACAAAATTTCAAAGAGGAAGAATTAGCTAAGTTGAACGAACTGAATAGTTGGTATCAAAGCTATACGCAAGGCAATATTGGCGGCGAAAAAGCTATTAATGAAGTGATTAAGCAGAATGCTAATGGGATGGCCGATACGTCTTCCGGCAATCCAATTTTGAATGCTTTATCTAATGATGGAGTTGTTAATTCGTTCAATTCTGACAATGCTACTAACTCTCTAAATGATAAAAACAAAACTGCTGACGTGCTAAATAAGGTACTTAACGGGGAGAATGTTAGCGATATTATCAAAGACGATAAGGTATTTACGTTGCAATATGCTGAAGGTCGGTCGATGAATCTGACTAAGGGAGACCACGATAGTAACGCAAATAATTTAGCAGATATTAAAGAATTGGCAGCGATAATTAAACCGTCATTAAGCGAGGATAAGCAACAAGTGCTAGAAAATGCACTCTCTCAATTCGAGCAGGAAATCCCTTCTATTGATGACAAGTTACAGAATAACGCGTCTCAGGATAAAGATAACATCCAGTCTGCAAGGCTTGCAGGCACTAGAGTTGCCTCTGATGAGTCGTTTACGAGTAATGCTAAAAATGCATATAACGCCCTTATTGACGCTAATATGACCCCTGAGCATGTTCGATATGATGCACGCCCTACCAAAAGTTTTGATGATGTTGCTTCCCATGTTGAATCGGCTAAAGATGTAACGCAGTTAGCCACAATGTATGAAAATTCTAAGCCTTTCATAAGTCATGATAGCCAAGGTAAAATTGAAGCTGATTTGAACAAACTCAGCGAACAGTTCGGTGGTTCAAGCATCTATCCCGCTTCTGCAAGCCCCGGTGGATCTGCAGCCAATATAGACACTACACAGCCACCAGCGACGAGCACAATCTCTGTGAGTAGTAATGTAAGTAGTAACGACCACGCCCCAGTTGCCATGGGCTTTACAAATGCGAGCGTTGGAGGGAGATAGCAGGCTAAAATGTAACAAGTGAATAAGGCGATAATTAAACTCTTATTCGCTTGTTTCTTCGACAAACAAGTAATGCCAAAAGCTTTTGGTTACCATAGGCGTAATACTTTGAAAATCCGTCTTGTAATGTCCATGTAAATCAAAAGGCACATTATCAGGGCGTTCATTATCTCTACACCATTGACGCCAATCAGTTTGAGTTCTCAATCCGAGTTTTCGAGTGAAAGATAACAAATCTTTAAAATTTAGATATTTATCACAAGCTAAGAATTGCGCCCAATTACTAAAACCTTCCACTTTAGAAATGTGCAAAGGACCATTGATTAAATTAGTGGAAACAGCAAGCCGCCACTCTTCTTTTGTTCGAATGTTTAACGAAACAGCAATCTGTTGGATTTCCTCAATGTCGATTTCTACCTCTGGACTATTATCCATTCCAGTAAAATTGCACCACCCTTTCCATTCAGTTTTATAGTAAATGCTTGGCTGGTATGGAAGGATGTTTTGGAAGTCAGTCGAAGATGCACGAAAGCGCAAATATTCTTTTGCTGTAAATATCTTAAAATCCCGAACAAGCTCTTTAGCTTGTTCAAATGATAGTTTTTCTTGATTCTTTCTATGAGGAACCATAGGGATAGACCTTTATGATTAATGCTCCTGGCCTTTATGCTAAATGTAAAATTACCCATCTAAGCAATTTTTATTGTAACAGACTTCACCTATCGATAGTCAAACCCAAATCTATTGCACCAGCCATCAATTTAAAGGTACCTTTATTGAACTGTGATGGTAGCCACTGAACTACAGTATTAACATCCATTTTGTATATTCGTTTAAAGATAGGAATAGTGAATAAGCTGCGAGTTATAAAAACAGTATCATCTTTACACTCGATGTCTATCTTGTACCAAAAAAACAAAATTGGGATGCTTGAAATGAAAATCCAGCTCAGTGGTATGCCGTAGTCATATAAAGATGTATTCGTTAAATTTACTAAACATATAAAAAGAAAAGGAAAAGATAGGGCCAGAACACTAACCCTGAACAAGCTAAATTTTACAAATGCGTAATAACTTTCTCTCATTCCTTACCTTCGTTGAACCGATAATAATGATCCAGACCAACATAAGCTGTTTTTATTCCTTCACCATTGGAATTTTTGAAGGTGACGAGTATTTTACCAATGGTATCATTTTTTGGTATTTGAAATCTTGAATTAAAAACGAGCGTATTAGCAGGCATAGCCTCCATCTGTTTGCGGTACAGGTTGTCAATGTACACCTGTTGTTCTGTCAGCTTGGGTTTTGGGTATGTTTTTTCAAAATAGCTTTTCATTTGATGAGAAAGCTGAAGTGAACTGTCATTTACCTTTAGGCCAGCAGGTAACCCTACCGGTGATTGGAAAACCAATAACGCTGCACTCGCGATGATCAAATTAATCATGATGAACTCCTAGGTTGTTTGCAAGGTACGGCGTACCAGTATTTTCTAGCGTTAATCAAAGGGTATGGTATTTCTTTAAAATTAACATTACCGCGGTTATAGTCCGATAAAGCGTTTACCTTGCTCGGCGGTTCACCAAAAAGAATCATGGGCAAAGAGGCGTTGGTCGATGATATTTTTTTGTTCGCAGTGGCACCAACATACCTGGTCCATAGGTCGATAAATGGTTGAACTCGGGTTTGTCTTATTTCGACAATGTTATGACCTACTGGTACATGAGAAAGCTGCTCTATTTCTTTATCGATGAAAGCCTGCTTGTCATCACGGTTGCTGAGTGTGTATTCAAAAACATGATTATTTTTCGCGTTTTCAAGACTTAACTTAGCCTCATCAAGAGGCACAATTCGTTGAATTGTTTTGTGCTGCCAATAAAAATTGACTGTGTTCACAGCAACACTTGTGCAACGAATATGTCTTGTTGCAGACAATAAAACCACGTTCTCAATGTTTTTATGCAAGTTTTCGTGAGCGTTTTGGCGCTTTTTAAAATCCTGCTTTACGGAATCGTGAAACTCGTCTTTTCGCTTATTTATCTCATTAATATAGCTGACAACCTCAGCCTGACTTGCTGTTGGCAACACAACAAAGCCTGGGAATCGATGTGCAAGATAAGTACTGTATTTTAACGCGTCTATTTTGAGTGTAGAGAAGGCTTTGCGTAAGAATTCCTTCCCTTGGTCATCGAGCGTATGCCTTTGAAGGATAGAAATAATCTCGGGCTCTGCATGGCTTTCATCTAATAGTATCCTTGGCAGTTTGAAAAGCTGTAAATCAATGGCGCAATCACTTAACAACGCCGAAAATTCATCGAGCATTGATTGTAACTGTAAAAAGTTACTCTTCATGATTGAATTATTGTGAGCGCGATTTTTCATTCATGCTACCGCATACTGACCCTTTTATACTTAAATTATAGTACACCTTGCTGATTTATTCGTCAACTTTTTACTCTTTTCAATTTTTATCCTGATTCACAGCTATACAGTAGCTTTCGAATCATTTTTCTCTCATTTTTTCTTTATCTGTCGTATTTCGTCGCTGAGATCGACTTAAACTCAACAAAAACTCTTTATGATCACAGTTTCAACTTAGGGGGGAGGAACATGTCAAAATCTTTGGATATTACAATTTTGTTCTACGACGATGAATTTTCACTCGTCTTAAAATCTGAGTGCCTCTCGGGTTGTAAAATTTCTGATAGTGGCAGAGTAATCATTCCGGCAAATGCTAGGGAAGGTAAGCTCATCGTGGCTGTATTAGAAGGAAGCGTTCGTGTACTCAATGCTCTGGGCGACAGAGCGTTGCCGGCTCAACAAGTAGCATAAGTGAATCGAGATATGCTGCGTTCTTCATTGATATCCAGCGTTTTAAAGCAGTTTAAAACCTCTTATAGAATTAAACTGGTTCTAAAGCCTAAGAACCATATACCTAATAAGCACAAAAAAACATGCAAGCATGGTTATGAGGCGAATTGCCCGTTTTTAACTTCTGATTGCCTGTTCGATTTAGTGGCCGCGCAAGGTGTATCTCTTCATAAATCAGATCTAGAGTCAGTTCAAAGCCCCGTAGGAAACAACATGCCAATCGTATATTGCGTAGTTAATAGTGAAGATCAAAGTCTAATGGAAATCTTGGATATTGTCGAAAAGCTTGCGCGTGAATTGGCCTTTAATCTTGAAGTTGTGAATTTTTCGGAGGCGTTAATTCACCTTAATATTTGTGCCAATGATGTGCTTCATTATTATGAAATCTTATCATTTTATTTTGACAGGGCTTTCAATCTGAATTTGTCTTCAGAATTGATTATTAGAATTAATGGTGCACATAAGTTCTTGAGTGATTTTTATTCTGCGAGCAGTAGAAACTTGATCATTGATAATTGTGATGTTTGGTTGGATCAGCATCCTTAAAAATTGTGTAAGTACTTTTCAAAATGTTTATGGGACGTAGCAAACTATTTGAGGCTCTTAGAGGGTCCGCCGGGATTCTGGAAATTTCCGCCAAAATCAGATTAAGCAATTGTTATTAATAGAAAAGCCTTGATTTTTTAATATTGCTACTCTTTAGTCCAAGGAACGATCTATGCATCATGTCTTTTTGCACATTGGGACGAGATTTCAGTGACTGTAGTTCTGTTCTATGCAGTATTTTTATCTATCCGCAGTGTAGTGCTGTCTCTAGCGACGTATGTGAGATGCAGCTATAGATATTAATTTTCCGCGCCGATATACCAATCACTTTCATCACATTCATTTTGTAACGAAACAATGCAATGCCCGCAATAATAGCAATGATGGCTGATATCCGTTCAAACGGCCCCTCAAAGCCTGTTGGCCATAAAATGTGATAACCAAAAAACAGAGCGAGATTTAAAATCACCCCCACGACAGCCGCAGTGATCGCCGTCAGTGGCGCAGTGAATTTCAAATCGTTATGCGTCGTTTCAATAAAAGGTGCACCCGCAAAAATAAAAATAAAGGAAGGTAAAAAGGTAAACCAGGTAACAATCGTGGCGGCAACTGCGCCCGCCAGAAATACCATATCGGGTCCAAATACGGCTTGCACATATCCACCCACAAAACCGACAAAAGCCACTACCATAATGAGCGGTCCAGGTGTGGTTTCACCGAGTGCGAGCCCATCGATCATTTGCGTAGGCGTAAGCCAACCGTAATGGCCGACCGCGCCCTGATAAACATAAGGTAATACCGCATAGGCACCACCAAAGGTGAGTAATGCCGCTTTGGTAAAGAACCAAGCCATTTGGGTGAGCGCGTGATCCCAACCCCAGTAAGCCCAGAGCGCAAACAGTGGAATTGCCCAGAGTAATGCACCAGTGATCAAGATTAGGCTGAAACGCGACCAGCGGAAAATCGCGTGGGAGGGGGTTGGAGTGTGATCATCAATCAAAGCAGTGCCGAAGGATTTATCGGTTTTGCCGTGACCACCGCTGCTGTTGAAATAATCAGGCAAAAATCGCCCACCTAAATAACCCATCAGCGCCGCTGCAATCACGATGTAAGGGAATGGCACATTGAGTGCAAATATCGCCACAAACGCTGCGGCGGCAATCATCCACATGACATTATTTTTTAATGCACGCGAACCAATCCGATGAGCTGCATGTACTACGATAGCAGTTACCGCCGGTTTAATTCCATAAAACAAACCAGCGACCCAACTCATCTCACCGTAAGCGATATACACCCACGACAGTGCAATCAAAATAAACAGTGATGGCAACACAAACAACCCTCCGGCCACGACACCACCCCAGGTGCGATGCATTAACCAGCCGATATAAGTCGCGAGTTGTTGCGCCTCAGGGCCGGGCAACACCATACAGTAATTTAGGGCATGCAAAAAACGCTTTTCACTGATCCAGCGTTTACGCTCGACCAGTTCCTGATGCATGATAGCGATTTGCCCCGCAGGACCACCAAAACTGATAAGCCCAAGCTTTAACCAGAAACGAAAGGCTTCCCAAAAACCGACTGGCGCTGGTGCTTCTACTTGTTTAACAGATGATAATTTGGTGGTGTTACTCATACCGTTTCCTTATCAGTAAAAGCGGCCAATAACGCATCGAAGACACCATTCGTAGTGATGATGAGTTGATCGTCGTCGTGAATGCTGTTGCGCAATCCCCACAGGATTTGCTCCAGACCACTGGCCTCGCTAGGCTGGATCCCACCTGCATCTAGAAAATGTACCAAAGCCCCCATGCGCGCTAAACTGGAGTGCTCGAGCCCAAAACTTTCCAACAGGACTTCAAAGGTCACCTTGCCATTAAGGTGAGTAAAACTGGCGCCATCAAAATCAAATCCCAGTGCGTCATCGGGACAATCCTGAGGGGCTTGCAACCACACAAAGCGTGCTTCAGGGTCGATAAAACGGCTAATCAACCAAGCACTCGCAAGACGATCTACCCAGGGGCGGCTTCGGGTTGCCCATAACCGTCCGCGATAGAGGTCGACATCCAATCTCGGAATTTCACCGGCATGTTCGTGGGGTTCATTGGGTGATAATTGACGGTTGAGTTTACGTTCAAGACGTTGCAGCGCCTGCTGGGTTTGCACCTGCGCTTCGCCAGGGAAAAAATCCGTCACGGTAATGGCAGTGAAGTTCTTACGCAGTTTGCGCAACTGTCGTATTGCCTCTTGCAGGGAGTTAACTGCCAATTCTTGAATCTGGGGAAGTTCTTGTAAAAGCTTGGCATACTCATCGCGACGGTCAAACAAATCGCTAAATTGGCTAGCGTCTTCGCTATCCACGAAGAGCACATAAGCCGAGCCTTTACTTGCTTCCACTTCTTGTGCAAAGCCATCAAACAACTGCTGATGTTCTGGTCGTTGGGGAAGTAGATAAACGCCGTCACGTAATACGGCGGTACCGGCGGATTTAAGAGATCGCCACAACCTCATGCGAACAGTCGCATTTTGGGTAGGCAGGGATAAAATTAATAGTATCCACTTCATAATAATGTAGAGCAATATTCAAATGTGTAAACTACTCTACATTAACGTGTTTGATGTGTACAGGAAAGCGATCCAGATTCCGTACATCTAGGGTTTACCGAAACTTTAGAGTAAACAGGTTAAATTATGATGATTAAAAGTAGAGTAAAACGACTATTAACAAACGACAACCGATATGAGATGGCACTGTCAGTTAGACTAACAGCGCCACACTGAAAAATTAGAACTTGTTTGTATCTTTAACTTCCAATAATTCACCGTTACTGGCGATTTTCAGAAAGACCTGTTTTTTAGTGGTGGGGTTAACAGCACTTACCACATAAAAATTACCTTCAAAAGTCACAATGGATAATTGTGATTCAGGTACATCTTTCCATGAGCCATCTAATTTACCGACCTCAAAACCAAAGTCTTTAAATGTCATTTGATTGAGTGACTTAGCGGCAACCTTCATTGCACCTTGTCCACTAATCACACCATGATCAGCATGGGCTAAAGCACTACCGTTCATTAATAGGCCACATAGGGCGACAACTGTTATCAATTTTTTCATAGCATTCTCCAAATTATATCAATTATTGCTTAAGACCAATGACGTCATACTGTCCTTTAACCAGTAGCTGTACGGCAATAGGCTTATCCGATTTATTTTTCCAGTACCAACCATGGGAACCTGCAAAGGGAGCGGTAAAACTGCCCTTCATTTCGTTTGATGTTGCAATGGTATAACTCTCAAAGTATCCAGTGGTATTTCCCTCAGGTTCACCATGGAGGTCAAAATACAAAGCGTCGCCATCAGTTAACCATTCATAGGTCATTTTGGCATACTGTGGCATAGCAAACTTGTATTCGACGCCTCGACCAGCGGGAACAACCACTTCAATCGTTTGAAATTCTTGGCTGTTTTTCTCTCCTAAGCCCTGCGTTGAAACCACACCTTCGGCTTCAGCGGCTTGTGCAAGTGTCGTTAATCCCAATTTTTGGCCTACGCCTGTCGGGTCAATGTTGTACTCGGCAGGAAGGATAAAAGTCACCAGAGCAACGGCCGCAATGACAGTTGCGGAAATACTGGCTTTGACTAAAGTGGTTGTACTGACAGTGTGTTGCATAATCTACTCTTTTTATTAGTTTAATTTACAAAATAGCCAGTAAGCTGATAGCCCATCAGCATGATCCCGGCACTCATAAGGGCCGTGTTTGTGAGCGTTGAAAATCGCTGAAATGAAGGAAAGTGACGCCAAGCGTTAATCACTATCAAAATAAAGGCCAACGCAGCAAATTGCCCGATCTCCACCCCGATGTTAAATGCCAATAAATTGGTAAACAGGCCTTCCTTTGACAGTTCAAATTCCTGTAATTTGGTTGCCAGTCCAAAGCCATGAAAAAGACCAAAGATTAACACGGCTATTTTCGTATTGGGTTGCCAGTTAAAACAGCGCTTGAAACCACCTAAGTTATCAAAACCTTTATAGATCACTGATACGCCGATAATGGCATCGATCAAATACGCATTAACTTGAACATCAGTCATCACGCCAAGTAATAACGTCGTGCTGTGACCAATAGTAAACATAGTGACATACAGCAACACATCTTTGCTGCGGTACAAAAAGAAGATCACCCCCACTAAGAATAGTAAGTGGTCGTATCCGGTGATCATATGCTTAGCCCCGATGTACAAAAACGGAATAAATTGCACCCCTTGGTTTTGTTCTAAAAAGGCTCGGGTATTGTCATCGACCCCATGGGCCAATACATCGACACTGATAAAACCTAACAGTCCGATTAAGAGGAATAGACTGATTTTTAATAGCTTATTTGGCATCAGCTAACTCCATTGCTTCTACTTCAGTCAAAATAGACTCCTTTTCTTTGTGTAAAATTCGATATAGCGCGGGGATAACAAATAGCGTTAATAGCGTAGAGGAGATAATGCCGCCAATTACTACGGTAGCCAGTGGCCGTTGCACTTCTGAGCCTATACCAGTATTGAACGCCATCGGAATAAAGCCAAGCGAGGCGACTAATGCGGTGGTTATGACCGGACGCAGCCTTGTAAGTGCCCCTTCAAAAATGGCGCTATCGAGTCGGTTGTAAGAACCCCGTAGGTTTTTTTTTACCATCAATGGCGACGACTTCTCCCTGAGTTAGGCGGTGCAACGCCTGCATCCAATCGAGAAAACATTGCCGAAAGGCCTGTGGTTCAATGATGGCGATAAGGCGTGCGAAGGTGTCATGGACCGGGACACCTTTTTCGAATAACTGGTGACGGCGAAACCATTCATGATGACCTAGAACGTATTCACGAATGTCCGTCCAACCACGAGCCCCCTGCAATGACGGCACAGAGTGCACCAAACAGAACATCAAATAATGGATAGTCGATCTTGGCACTCTGCCGATTGACTTGGATGATACCGAAATGTGCTTTGATACTGTCAATAACCATGCTGGTTCTCCCAAAAAGAGAGCATAAGATCACAGTCCGAGCTACAGGTCAATCAGATGGAGCAACCAACATGTTATACACAAAAGTCTGGTCTATTCATCTCTGCGTCAAAACACAAGCCGGAAATTGATATTCGCGTTCGAGGATGTTGATCAAGTCAGAAAACCGTTTTACATCTGTTTGAGAGTTATCGCAGTGAATTGACATATCACGCAGCTCAAGTAATTGTTGTTCAAGATTGCTTGATAAGTATCTACCAGTGGAAATCTGTCTTTTTATGTGTGTTTTAGCAACCTGATAATGTTTTAGTTTCGCCAATTGTTTTAGCAGTATCTAATATTATACCAGATACTGCTAAAAAGTGACCAATACCGCGATGAAATTGGAAGCCTGCTATAGAAGCAGTTTATGATTATAAGCGGACTGTATTTCGTTCTGATAAAGCCACTTACGCAGACGATTTTATAGTCTCAACTTTTGCATGAGCCATTTACCTGCAGGTTTCGAAGTGGGTGTAGAGTATGAAGCCAAATAGAATGCTCAATCCCATTTGGCTTCATTTACTTTTTGATTAACTCTTTTTCGAGCACACCTTAAAACTGGTAGCTCACTCCGACATTCATTGTCGTCCCTAAGCCTTTAGTGTTGTAGCCTTTAAAGGTAAAAGATTGCGAGCGGGCAGAGTAATAATCTTCGTTGAACAGGTTTTCTACACCCAGGGATAAAGTCCAATCATTTATTTGGTAGCTACTGCTCAAATTGACAATGTTGTAATGTTCAACGGGGCCTTGGCTACCAACATATGCACCATTAATGGGCTCGAATCGGTCGCGATCGCCGATATACAAATAGGCAAGACTAATATTGCTGTTGTCTGTTGGTTGCCAATCTAAAGTGGCGGTAAATTTAGGTGGAGAGATGATTTGCCCGTCTAAATACTCATCTTTTTCGGTATCTTTACCTTCGACAAAACTATAGCTCATGCCGGTGCTGAGATTGTCTAACCAAGCGTAACTGACTTGTGCTTCGTAACCCCAAATTTCTTGCGGGGCACGAATAGGAACATAGGCACCTGATACAGCGTCGTATTTGCTGCTGGTGCCGAGTTCTGATTCGCTGAAAAAGGCTGCTAGTTCATAGGAAAAGGCACCAACATAGCCTGAAATGCCTATCTCATAGTTATCAATAATGGCTGCCTGTGATTTGATTAAGGCGATATCATTGACTGCCGCAGCGCGTAACAACAAACCAAGATCAGAAATATCTGCGCCTTGGGAATAACTGATAAATGGGCTAGCAAAGCTGCTGCCTGTATAACGTAACCCTAAGTTATAGGTAGTGGCGTTAAAGCCGAGGTCGCCTCCTTTAACATCAATCGATTCGGTACATTGAGTCGCACTCGCACACAGTTTTAACGTACTGTAATCTTTAACACTTAAATCCACACTATCCTGACGAACTCCCGCCTTAATGACCCAATCATCGAATATCACCCATTTAGTTTGCAGATAGAAAGCAAGATTGGTCATGTCCATTTCAGGCACCCAAATACGCCCATCCTCAAGGGGCTGACTGCTGATATCCTGCAAAGCATCGACCCCATAAACAAAATTGGCGACTATGTTGTCCCAATCGACCTCGGTATTAAAGTTGGCGCGTAAGCCAATTTTTTCAGACAGAATAATCGATTGCCCACCGCTGTATCCTTCTGATGGATTAGCGAGTGAGGAAGAGAAGAAAAACATGTTATCAATTTTTTGGCCGTAGGCGTCTAACACCATTTGTGTGTTATCTAATAATGCATCGTCAACATACTTCAAGGTAACGTTATGGTTGCCCTTAGGTCCCTGTGGTTCGCCGAGTTTAGGTTTGCCTGAGGTATCTTTAATGGCGTAGGTTTTAACGCCAGAATTAATACTGCCACTGACATCAACTAAGTCTGCATCCTGTTGTGCTTCGTAGTAGTTGTAGGTGAATTGCAATGACTTTGCGTCAGTAAACTGGTATTGCAATTTGGTAAATAGGTTTTGTGTTTTCGTTTCGGATAATCCATAAACTAGGCCTGGTACGTCACCTTCTGCATCACGCTGTAGGCCCGTTTCTTCGGTCACAGCATTTAATACATAACTGAACTTTTCAAGTGAGCCATCCACACCTGCATTAAAGCGATAGCCAGCGCTGTCTTCAAATTTGACTGTGCTGAATTTACTCGAGGCACCAAGATTCACTTGTGCTTTACTATCGCCAGGTTTCTTGGTGATGTAGTTGATAATACCGCCTGCTGCACCATTACCGTAAATCGAGGTTGCACCTTTAATGACTTCGATACGCTCTATGGCGTTCGCATCCACTGAGCGCATATCAAGCGAGCCATTACGCAATGGTGTCGATTGCGGTACACCATCAATCAGTATGAGTGCCTTACGGCCACGTAACGTTTGTCCTGCATTACTTGAGGTTCCTGAAGATGGCGCTAAACCTGGGACTCGCATTGCTAGAATATTCTGTAGCTCGGAACTGACCTTGAGATCTTGGTTAAGCGTGGCGTTATCAATTAAGGTGACAGATGAGGGGACTTCATCAATACGCTCCACGACGCGACTTCCTGAGATAATCAGGCGTTCAATATTTGCAGGTGGCGTGGTAGAGGTCACTAGTGTGGTGGCAAAGGCCATACCAGAAAATAACACTGAACCAACTAAGGCAAAACGTATTGAGGTTGCACAGGGTGTGAGCGCGAGTCGCATAGTAAATCCTATATAAGTGAAAGCGGAGTAAAACGTACCATTGAGCCCAACTAAAGACTGATACACCAAGCATTATGCGTGTGAATGATAATTATTATCGAATGATTTTGCAGATTATTTACATTTGTTAAGTTTTATGGGGTGATCTTTTCTGTCATGATGATGCTAAAAAAGGTGTTGAGTCACTCTAATTGTGTTGCATCGACTTACATTTAGCTTATCGGCCCTAGCTCAGTAAAATCTTTCTATTAGTTAAGTTATTGTTGGATAAATTATTTTCATGCCATCCATGGGATTTAAGGAGTACCACATTAAATCAATGAGCTTGGGCTTAGTGGGTTTGGCTGTCGTACTCGGATTATCGGCCTGTGCGACCACGCAATCGCCAACAGGTTGGGGGTAGACTTGCATTTTTCTGCGACGCAGATGGGTGATGCTTCCTTCGAGAAAATGAAAAAGCAGCAAAAAGTGAGTAGCAATAAAAAGCTAACGCAATACGTTAATTGCGTTGCTAAACGTATTACAGCAGCGCAGCCAGATCAAACCCAGCGCTTAGATGTGGTGTTGTTTGACTCAGAACAAGTCAACGCCTTTACTCGGTCAGGTTGCCATATTGATGTTTTACATCGGTTTGAATCTGTTCTGAAGAGAATTTTATTCATATTCAGTGAAAAACTGTCCCAGAATAGCAGGAAACGAGCTGTTGGGAGGACTTTAAGCAGCGTGCTGAATCAGTTACTGAAAATATCAACCATGGCACAGAAAGACGGTTTGAACTCAATATGAAGACTCGGAATGCCTTTGCCCAGCTGAAGCGTTTTATTAGGTGTTAATGTGAGCCCAGTTGAGCGTATATCGTTCCATAGGGATTATGTGCTGAAGGATCCCCTCATAAATCAGCCATAGCATAGCCATATTTGAGCAACTGATTGGCGAATAATACCCAGGCCGCCAGCAATTCTTTCTCCGTGATTTGATAATCAGGCCGCCTGAGTACCTCCAATCCCAAGCGAATCGTTGAGAGTACCGTTCGATGCCCAATGGTATTGGCCTGAAAATGCTTATCCCAGCCCTGTTGCTGTGCGTGTAAACCAACTAGCCACAACAGGCATTGAACCATCAA
>NZ_JAKKRZ010000019.1:0-88051 GCF_025653725.1 Shewanella sp. SM74
GATGGTTCAATGCCTGTTGTGGCTAGTTGGTTTACACGCACAGCAACAGGGCTGGGATAAGCATTTTCAGGCCAATACCATTGGGCATCGAACGGTACTCTCAACGATTCGCTTGGGATTGGAGGTACTCAGGCGGCCTGATTATCAAATCACGGAGAAAGAATTGCTGGCGGCCTGGGTATTATTCGCCAATCAGTTGCTCAAATATGGCTATGCTATGGCTGATTTATGAGGGGATCCTTCAGTGCTGAAGGTCAGTTGTTATCAACCCAGCAAATTACTCATGGCCGGGCGGCAACAGCGCCAGCTGTGCCGACGCGGGAAGGGTATACTTTCACCGGTTGGGATGTCAGTTTTATTAACGTGACTTCAGCTTTAGCAGTGACGGCGCAATATAGCCAGAATATGTATGTGGTCAGCTTTGTCGATGCCGATGGCAAGCAGATTGCGACCCAGCAAATTACTCATGGTCAGTCGGCAACAGCGCCAGCTGTGCCAGCGCGGGAAGGGTATACCTTCACCGGTTGGATGTCAGTTTTGCTAATATCACTTCAGCTTTAACAGTGACAGCGCAATACAGTCAGAATGTGTATGTCGTAAGCTTTGTTGATGCCGATGGCAAGCAGATTGCGACTCAGCAAATCACTCATGGCCAAGCAGCGACTGCACCAACGGCACCAGAGCGGGAAGGTTATACCTTCACTGGCTGGGATGCGGACTTTAGCAAAGTCACTGCCGCCTTAACGGTAAATGCCCTGTACAAAGAGCGTCTGTATCAGGTCAGTGTCAATACGGTCGCAGGGGTGACGATCAGCCCAGCGCAACAAGCAATTCCCCATGGCCAATCTGCGGTGTTTAGTCTGATGCAAACCGATCCGGCGCTTTATCTGCAAGTGCGTGGTTGCGGTGCTGTGCTGCGACAACAAACCATCCACACCGCCGCCATTACGGCAGATTGTATGGTCGAATTGCAAAGTTTCGCTGCTTTTGCGGTGCAAGCAGCCGTCCAGACGAATCTGGTCACTGCCAATCAGTCTGTTGCGGTAACTGTCAGCGGTGGCAGTGGCCAGTTCCGCTGGTTGGGTGGTGAGGTGTTGCGAGCGAACCAGCTGCAGCAGCTATCGCCAGAACAAGTCAGCACTCTCTTCAAGGCGGTTTCCGCCACTGAATTTATCTTTAGCAGTCAGCAAACCGGTCGTTATCAGTTGCAGTTGCAGGATGAACAAAGCCAGCAAATTCAGATACTGACGCTGGAAGTGCATCCATTTGTTGCTTTTACTGCCGCCTCACAACAGGTTGCACAGCAAACGGCAGCCAAAATCAGTATTTGGCTCAGTGATGAAGCGATCAGCTATCCGGTGACGGTAGAGTTTAGCGCTGAAGGCGTTCAGCTTAGCGAGGAGAAGTTGTTGATTGATCTGCAGGACGAGCGGCGTCGCAGTTATCAGTTATCGGAGCAAACCAGTAATAATGCCACGATCAAGCTGACCGCAGTCAGTTCAGGCAATGCGGTTTTGGGCACACCGGCGATCCATCAACTGCAGACTGGCGCTATGGCCAGCACTGCTGCGTTGCAGGTCAGCATAGAACAGGACGGTTTATCTGGTTATGCCGTCCGGCAGGAAGCTGGTTTGATCAGGTTGCAGGCAGGCAATAGTCACGACAAAGTGCTGGATTATCGCTGGGAGTTAGGCGAGTTAGCTGCCGCTGCTGTGGTGATGCTGGATCCTGCCAAGTTACAAGGCCGTTATCAGTTTAAGCTGCAAGCGACTGACAATAATCAAACTCTGGAAACGGATCTGGTGTTGTTGGTGGTGGCTGGTTGCGCGCATGATCATTGTGGCAGCGAGCTTGACCAGAGCGGTTTGCCAGCGGCAGCGAATTTATTCACTGCCCAGCCTGGCCGGTTACCGCTTTGTCCAAAAGTTGAACAGGACCAGAATGGCCGAGTCAGTAGCTGTACCCCGGCCGAAGCAGGCGTTAGTTATTTGGAAATTCCGGCGCAATATCAACTGACGCTGGGTCAACAAAGTGAGGCCAGTTCCTGGGCCAGTGGCCAGTTTGGCGTGGCGTTGAATGACGGCGCTTTACCTGATCAAGGCTACCAGCAACAAAGCCAGTTGGTCGATTTTGAGATCCGAAACCTGAATAATCAGGGTGAAAGTGTGCCTGTTGTGATCCCGTTGCCGCAAGGCCGTCAGATCAATACTGAAAGTGTCTGGCGTAAACATCACAATGGCCGCTGGTTTGATTTTGTGCAAAACAGCCGTAATCAGTTGTTTAGTGCAGGCAAAAATAGTGAAGGCCGTTGTCCGTTGGTGTCAGATGTGGTGTGGACACCGGGTTTAACTGCGAAGGATGAATGTGTGCGGTTAATTATTGAAGATGGCGGTCCAAATGATGCTGATGGTAAAGCCAATTGTGTCATTGTTGATCCCGGAGTACTGGCGCAGGTAGTACGGACCGATAAAGTCTATAACACTGCGGGTGGCAGCACCGGCTGGTGGTCTTTGGTCGGTTTGTTGGCATTGGTGCTGCGGCGTCGGGTAGGACTGCTGTTGCTAGTGGCGGGTTCTGCACCTGTGGTCGCAGAGCCCATGGCGCTGGATAAGATGTATCTGCGTGCGACTGTTGGTCAGATGGATACCGACAGCCGTTTTCAGTTACAAGGTCAGCAATTCAGCGCGGAGCAGGAGCAGCGGCTGGCCTGGCAACTGCATGGGGGCTATCAGTTAAATACATACCTGGCGCTGGAAGGCGGTTGGTTGGATGCTGGTGAGTTAACGGTGCGCCTGCCTGGTGTGTTGCAACAGACTGAGTTGCCTGATGTTGCACGACTGGTCAGCGGTTCAGGTTATGGTCCAACATTGGCGGTGCGTTTGTCTTATCCTCTGGCTGGCCCGGTTTCCGTGTTTGGCACTGCTGGTGGCTGGTATTTAATGCAGCGGCAGCAGTTATTTGATACTGCTGCTGAATCACGCTCGCAGCAAAATTGGCAAGCTGCCTACACCGCGGGTCTAAGCTGGACCTTGTCAGAACAATGGTCCGTTCAGCTTAGTTATGGTAGCTATCAGACATCACCACAAGTCAGTAATCTGATCGCTGTCGGTATTCAGTGGCATTTTTGATCTTGTTAACTGCTGGCAAATTACAGTTTTAGTCGCTGGCAGCTTTCTATTGTTGACCCCGCCTTTGTTGCGGGGTTTTTTATGTGTGCGCAGTTATCTGACTGTGTCCGCGCCGAAAATCGAGCTACTCAGCTTAAATCGCATTATTTAGGATCCTCGACTCAACAAAAGTCTTGATGTGGAGGACTTGCTATGCCGCGCCCAAGAAGAACTCAGATGAGTGTCGAACTGCTTATTTAATATCCCCCATTTCTATCATTACTGCAGTCGTGTCATTTGGCGTGCACTCTTTTGTAGATAAGGGGTATGGGGTATGGGGTAATGATGCTTTTTCGGCTAAAAACTATGACCATCGCTGAGCTTGGCAAGTTGTTTCATGGCCCTGTTGAAACCTTGCAAGAATTTACCTCAGATTCAGATAATCATTGCGAACACTTAGAAAAGTGACGACGACACTTTGCGCTTTGTTGCCAGTACCTCAAAGTGGCTGACTTCAAACTTAGTCATTGGCTTTACCTTTTTACACAGTCAACCAAACAATGGGCTAGGTGACTATGGCTAAAAATCACTATTTTTCAGTTAAATAGCACTATTTAGCCATCATCCACTTGAACTATACCTTGTCGGTTTATTCGCGACTTAATGACTGGTCGTTGCTTGAATCTAAACTCCGAGTGAATGATGTTGTTTTAACTTGGGTGGCCGGATTTCTTGCACTAACGCTGACCACTTTAGCCGCTTCATTTGGGGTGTTAAGCCTTTTTTGGTTGCTTCAACGTAGAGCTAAGCGCTTCGAGGCGAGGTTGAGTAAATAAGCAGAATTTACAGAACATAGCGTAGGCGCAGTGCCGTTTGTTCAACAGGGGATAACGCGAGCCACTGTTCTCGGATTTCCACGGCTTCCTGCGGATAGTCGGTAATGAGCACATCGGCTCCCAGCGCCAACATGCGCAGCATTTGCCGTGGATTATTTACTGTCCATACATGCACTTGCTTACCTCCTTTGTGTGCTCTGGCGATAAATTTTTCGTTAGTAATCGATTGATTGACCGCTAAGAATTGTGTATTCGCCTTAATGGGATCGCCAATGGATTGAGTGACGATAAGGCCAGTGTGAATGGAAGGGTCGAGTCGTTGCACTTCTTCAATGGCTCTTGCTTCGAGCGATGTAATCACCACTTGTTGTGTCATTTTCTCTTGTTGCAATAAGGCGACAACGGCCTGCGCTAAGCTGGGATCGGCTTGATTATATTTAAGCTCAATGTTCAAACCGATTTTGTTGCGTGCCTCATTAAGCATCTCTAGTAGTGTTGGTACGGATTCCCCTGCAAAGGCGGCACTGTGCCAGCTCCCCGCATCAAGTTGTTGCATTTCACTCGCACTGAGGTTGGCAACTCGTCTTGGGTCGCCCGCTATGCGCATCAAATCAGCATCGTGCAATACCATTAAGGTGCCATCGAATGCCGTTTGCACATCGATTTCGGCATAATCCGCCTTTTCTGCAATCGCTAAACGCAAAGCCGCAAGGGTATTTTCTGGTGCCCTAGCTGCGCCAGCACGGTGTGCAGTAATCAGGATGTCATCCCTTTGTGGTTCACTATTGAGGGCATATACCCCTAATCCCAACATGATTAAAAAAGTGCCGACCAACACCCCACTTATTGTATAAAGCGACAGTTCAGACGTTCTTTTTACTGTTTGTCGCCCAAGGCGTTCTAACCCTGCGGGTTTTTCTCCCAGCTGGCGGTATAACAGCAATATGATAAAGGCTTCCCCAAACATTCCGAGTAAGGACCATGCCGCGCTGAGCATAAAAATCAGTGCAGAGACGAGGGCCAAAATGGCTAATTCTGCCGAAAGTGTCAGCGTAACCCTATCGAGTAAGCTATCGGTTCCCCAGGAGATCAGCAGTATTAAGGGATACACCAAAGCACCTATCCTCAACCACCAACCCGCAGCGTGCCACATAATCGGGCGTTCATTGCCTACGCTTAATTGCCAGCTGCGTTTGAGTGCCGTCAAAGCATCGGTCGTTTCACTCACAATAATCGTCAGTGAAAAGGCCGCTTTGGCCCACAGATATAAGGCAACAAGGACATAGATTATCGCTAAGAAGGCCATACTCGTTAAGGCGAGATACCAGTCTATGGGCTTGAAATACAAGTAGTAATTAATATCGTGTCCCTGTAGAAACACGCTGAAAATCAGATATCCTAACCCGATAAAAGGTACGCTGAGCAGCAATAAGCAAGCCGCATAAATGCTACCAAGGCGAATAAATACGGGTAAGCGCGCTGTCGCGAAAATCAGCGCCCGCACTGGGCCAATGGGAATATCGTATAAGCCAGATGCTGCGAGAATCGTGACTCCAGCACGTTGGGTAAAAAAAACGGTAAAGCTGCTGAATAGAGTAATGACCATAAACAGCAAGCCATAGGGAGACATGGCAAAGGCGATTAAGTCGTAATTGGTAATGGTGACATTGCCCGTTTTGGCAATCAGATGGCGCAGTAGCCAACCAAAAGACGGGACGATAATACCCGCCGACACTAAAGCGAATAACAGTTCAAATTCAATGAGTTTTCTACCGCAGCGACGAATGGCTTTAAGCGTGTCATGCCAGTAACTGTGTTCAGGATTGAGCATGCCGCTTCCTTATTCGTGCGAGTTAGGACTGTAATTTAACAGCGTTTCAGGTTTAAGGTTAGCCATCGAATTTATTACCTTGGGTAAGATGATGATTTATGCCTGTCTGTTGCTTTCGGTGGTGTGCTTTGTAAAACAGATAATTACACTCAATAGTGTATGCCATATAGGGGTACGAACCTTTATAATCCTGATGGATGTAGGGATAACAGGTTGATAGGGACAATGAGTAAGTTTTTTTGGGTACTGATGGCATTTTCATTACTGGCAGTATTGATTGTGCTGAATTCTACGGGAGTGATAATCCATATCCCAACATCTCGAGTTTTGAATAATATTGCACATATTGCCTCCCCTTTGCTGCTGGTGATTTCTATTGTTGTTGCCAATATTGTGGGTATCGGGATCTTTATCTATTTCAAACATTGGGTATATGTGGTTGTGAGCACGCTGATGGTAATACCTTCTATTTTGTTTTTATGGTTGATTTTTAATATGTTTTAGCCCGTTGCTTTTAAAAATGTTGAGAGGTAAGTCATCGATATTTGCAACCGATTGCTAAATCTCCCAAGATGAAACGCAACCATCGTTAATTCGGCGCGAAAAATGAGTGCTAGCTCAAAGGTTTGTGCATTCGTGGTGGATTGGGATGATATTTGCTGAACTTCGGTGGTACAGGATTATCAGAGGATTAAGCAAGCCTCTGATTTTTATGTTAGCCAAGGAGTTATTGATGAGAAATTCCGTACTTTCAAGCCTTGTTCTTGCCCTGTTGTTGGGGGCTCCACTGGCGAATGCCAATATAGAATCGATCGAAAATCTTCAGGGTATTCGTGCATTACAACAGCAAGCGCCGCAGTTATTAAGCTCAGGTTTACCAAATGAGCAGCAATTTTCACTGCTTAAACAAGCTGGTGTGGATGTGGTGATCAATCTTATGCCGGACAGCAGTAAAGATGCCCACCCTGATGAAGGTAAACTCGTGACTCAGGCCGGAATGGACTATGTGTATATTCCCGTGGATTGGCAAAATCCAAAGGTCGAAGATGTGGAAGCCTTCTTTGCGGCTATGGATCAGCATAAGGGGAAAGATGTATTAGTGCATTGTCTCGCTAATTATCGAGCCTCAGCGTTTGCTTATTTATATCAGTTAAAACAAGGTCAAAATCCCAACATGGCACAGACCATGGCGCCATGGAATAATGAGTTAGCGATTTACCCTAAGTGGCAAGCACTACTGAATGAGATTAGAGCGAAATATAAACTTTGATTTATGTTCCGTTATAAACACTCTCTAAAAAGGTGCGGGAGTAGATTAGTTGACACAATCAACTAATCTCGATATTGTTGATACAGTCAACTATATCGAGAGCCTTCTATGCCTTCATTGTCACTCAGTGAAACCTTGCACAGATTAGTGCATGCCTACAAAAAGCAATTGCGTAGCGATATTGCTGCACAAGAGATTGATTTACCTGTCACTCATATCCGTGCCTTGAAGGGCGTGTGTCGCAATCCTGAATCGACAGCTCAGTCTATTGCCCTGCGAATGCAGCGGGATAAAGCGCAAATTACCCGTGTTCTTAATGAGCTACAGCAGAGCGGGTTGATCACTAAAATCGATAACCCTAAGGATGGCCGCAGCCAGTTACTGCGACCCACGGCTGAGGGGGAAAAGATCATGACTCAGATCAATGCCTCAGAACGTAAAACTGTGGCGCGCATGACGCAGGCGCTCAGTTCAGACGAAGTCGATACTTTTATTAAACTTGCCAATAGGATTAGTAAAAGTGTGGATGATGCCGCTGCCGCCAAAAGTGAAACTGATTGCCTTACTCAAAAAAGACCATCTAGTAAGCCAAAAGATACGGCTGGAAAAGGAGCCATTGAGTTGCGCTTAACGGCAGAAAACGCAATAGGAGAAAATCATAATGAATAAACCTGCACCACGTGAGCTAGAAGTGATCCGCTCCACTTATATTACTCCGCATATGTTACGCATCACCTTAGGCGGTGCGGGATTGGCTGGATTTCCTGCCGATCAAGAGAGTGCCTATATCAAGTTGTTATTCCCACAAGCGGGTGAGCGTCCATTAATGCGAACTTACACTATCCGTCAGCAACGCGATGATGAAATCGATGTGGATTTTGTGCTGCACGATACCGACGGCCCCGCATCGAGTTGGGCGAAAACGGCGCAGGTGGGCGAACTCATTCAAATTGGTGGACCCGGACTTAAAAAACTGATCAACTTTGAGGCGGATTGGTTTTTACTCGCAGGTGATATGACAGCCTTGCCCGCCATTAGCGTGAATCTGGCAAAATTGCCAAACAATGCCGTGGGTTACGCTGTGATTGAAGTATTGAGTGAAGCCGACATTCAGCCTCTCGTACATCCTGAACATGTCGAGCTGCATTGGGTGATCAATCCTGAGGCCGATCCCGAAGGCCGTCCATTGGTCGAGCGAATTGCCCAATTACCTTGGCTTGCTGGCGAGCCAGCCGTATGGATTGCCTGTGAATTTAATAGCATGCGCGCGTTGAGAAGGCATTTTAAGCAAGCGCATTCATTGCCTAAGAGCCATTTTTATACCTCGAGCTATTGGAAAATAGGCTGTAACGAAGGTGAGCATAAGCTGGTAAAGCAAGAAGATGAGCAGTTAGAAAATGGGGCCAATGTTTAAATTCAGATAAGGTCGCCAAGTTTGATTTAGCGACCTTATCTAACCTTTCGCTTATGCCGTTTTTGCTGCTGATGCACCTATTATTGATGGATCTATGCTACTGGTGAACTAGCTTGCCATTCTTCACCACATCTTTGCAGGGATTGACGCCATAGCTGTAGGCCAACTGCGCAGGCGTGGCGATATCCCACAGACAAAAATCGGCTTGTTTGCCAACGACTAAACTGCCAACAGTGTCTTCAATTCCTAGTGCTTTGGCGGCATTTAAGGTGAGTCCTGTTAGGGCTTCTTCTGGTGTTAAACGGAACAAGGTGCAGCCCATATTCAGCATCAACAGGGTTGAGCAAATGGGGGATGAACCTGGGTTAAAATCGCTGGCGAGTACCATAGGTACGCCGTATTGGCGCAATAAATCGATAGGTGGTTTTTGGGTTTCCCGCAAAAAGTAAAAGGCGCCCGGCAGTAGTACGGCGCAGGTGCCGCTTTCACTTAAGGCTTTTACGCCTGTCTCATCTAAATATTCGATATGATCTACAGACTTAGCACCAAGACGTGCGGCTAGTGCACTGCCACCCATATTGGTTAACTGCTCGGCATGGAGCTTAATCTCTAAGCCCGCCGCTTTGGCTGCGCAGAGTACCCGTTCGGTTTGCTCAAGGTTAAAGGCGATATTCTCGCAGAACACATCTACCGCATCGGCGAGGTTTTCGGCGATCACTGCGGGCAGCATCTTATTGATAATTAAGTCGACGTAGCCGTCGCTATTGTCTTTATATTCTGGCGGAATCGCATGGGCGCCAAGGAATGTGGTCTTCACATCTACGTGGTGATGTTTGCCGAGCTCGCGGGCGACACGCAGGATTTTCAATTCAGTTTCAGTATCTAAACCATAACCCGATTTGATCTCAACCGTAGTCACCCCTTCTTTGGCGAGCGTGTTTAAACGCTGACGGCCGAGTTCAAATAATTCTGCTTCATCCGCTTCGCGGCAAGCTTTAACGGTTGAAATAATGCCGCCACCTGCACGAGCAATTTCTTCGTAACTGGCGCCCTGTAGGCGTAACTCAAATTCATTGGCGCGATTACCGGCAAAGATTAAGTGAGTGTGGGCGTCAATTAATCCTGGGGTGATCCAACCGCCTTTGCCCCTGTAAACGGGAATTGACAAAACATCGAAGGCGGGCAGTTCGCTGCGGGGGCCAAGCCAAGCAATTTTACCATCTTTTACTGCGATGGCCGCGTTGGTGATCGCACCATAAGGTGCTGATACGGAAGGGTCCATTGTGGCTAAGTTAACGTCTATCCAAACCTGATCCCAAGACATGTATTCCCCTCGCTGTGCTGGCAGATGTTAACCAAGTGATTAACGGTTTATTAAATTTATGTGAGCTGGCTTGTATTTACTTGTATATACAAGCTAGGATTGTAGCCGCAATTTTGAACGTTTGAAAGAGTGAATAGTACCTAGATTCTAGCGCTTTATATTGAGGAAATGTTTTGGCTACTCCTAAGTTTGCAGAAATTAAGCAATACATTATCTCCTCTATCGAGTCGGGTGAGTGGGAAGAACATGCTCGCGTGCCTTCTGAGAATCAGCTTGCCGATTTGTTTACCTGCAGCCGAATGACGGCTCGACGTGCGCTAACCGAGCTGACGGATAGCGGTGTGCTTGAGCGTTCTCAAGGGCTAGGCACCTTCGTCGCAGGGTGTAAATCCCAGTCGTCTATGTTGGCGATCCGCAATATTGCCGATGAGATAAAAGACCGCGGCCACGGCTATAGCGTGCAGCAATGGGTGTTAGAACAAGTCGTGGCGAGTACGAGTATCGCAATTTCCCTTGGGCTTGAGCACGGTGCGACAGTCTTCCATTCGATCTTAGTGCATTGCGAGCAGGGCTTACCGTTGCAAGTTGAAGAGCGTTATGTGAATCCTGAGCTGGTACCTGATTATTTATTGCAGGATTTTACCCAGCAGACACCCCACGAATATTTGTCCCAAGTGGCACCGCTGACCGAGGCGCATCACACGATTGAAGCGATTATCGCCAGTGAAGCATTACAGCAAAGGCTCGAAATCCCCGCCACTGAGCCCTGTTTACAGATTTTACGCCGCACTTGGTCACGCCAAGGCGTCGTGAGTTTCGCAAAATTAGTTCATCCAGGTAGCCGCTTTAAACTCGGCGGCCACTTAACCTTTAGCAAGTAACGCCAGTGGCGTGATTAACAGATGTAAATCAGTAACTTTGATAGCTGTACCCTTATAAGTTAAAAGATAAAAACACAATAAAAACAATAGTGCTAACCCGTATTAGCGACTTAGCGAATACGAGTTAGCACCACAGGTTGAAAGAGGAAAATTCAATGGATAAGCGCCACGACCCAAGCCGCCGTATTATTGCACCGCATGGCACACAATTAAGCTGTAAGAGTTGGCTCACCGAAGCGCCAATGCGCATGTTAATGAACAACTTGCACCCAGATGTGGCCGAGCGCCCAGAAGACTTAGTCGTCTATGGTGGTATCGGCCGCGCCGCCCGCGATTGGGATTGTTATGACAAAATCATCGAAGTCTTACAACGCCTCGAAGACGACGAAACCTTATTAGTGCAATCGGGCAAACCTGTGGGCGTATTTCGCACCCATGCTGATGCACCGCGCGTGCTGATTGCTAACTCAAACCTAGTGCCACATTGGGCGAACTGGGAACATTTCAACGAGTTAGATAAGCTCGGTTTGGCTATGTACGGCCAGATGACGGCGGGTTCTTGGATCTATATCGGCACTCAAGGCATAGTCCAAGGCACCTACGAGACCTTTGTGTCGGTCGCAAAACAGCACTTTGAAGGTATCTCTAAAGGCAAGTGGATCCTCACTGGTGGGTTAGGCGGCATGGGCGGCGCACAAACGCTGGCGGGCACTATGGCTGGCTTCTCGGTGTTAGCCTGTGAAGTCGACGAGACTCGCATCGATTTCCGTCTGCGCACCCGTTATGTCGACAAAAAAGCCACTTCGCTCGATGAAGCATTGGCGATGATTGAAGAGGCAAACCAAGCTGGTAAGCCTGTATCTGTTGGCTTACTGGCAAATGCCGCCGATGTGTTTGCTGAATTAGTTAAACGCGGCGTTACCCCAGATGTGGTGACCGACCAAACCTCGGCACACGACCCATTAAACGGTTATCTACCGCAGGGTTGGACTATGGCTGAGGCTGCCGCCATGCGTAAAACCGACGAAGCGGGCGTAGTGAAAGCGGCGAAAGCCTCGATGGCGGTTCAAGTACAAGCCATGCTCGACCTGCAAACCGCGGGTGCAGCCACACTCGATTACGGTAACAACATTCGCCAAATGGCGTTTGAAATGGGCGTTGAAAACGCCTTTGATTTCCCAGGTTTTGTTCCTGCTTATATTCGCCCACTGTTCTGTGAAGGCATAGGTCCGTTCCGCTGGGTGGCGTTATCTGGCGATCCCGAAGATATCTACAAAACCGACGCTAAAGTCAAAGAACTGATCCCAGATAACCCACACTTGCACAATTGGTTAGACATGGCGCGCGAGCGTATCGCCTTCCAAGGTCTGCCAGCGCGTATTTGCTGGGTTGGCTTAAAAGATCGCGCTCGCTTGGCGTTAGCTTTCAACGAAATGGTCAAAAATGGTGAGTTGTCGGCGCCCGTGGTAATTGGCCGTGATCACTTAGATTCTGGCTCTGTGGCCAGCCCGAACCGCGAAACCGAATCTATGTTGGACGGCTCAGATGCGGTATCAGATTGGCCATTGCTGAACGCGCTACTCAACACCGCCAGCGGTGCAACTTGGGTGTCTTTGCACCACGGCGGCGGCGTCGGCATGGGCTTTAGCCAACATTCGGGTGTGGTCATTGTGTGTGACGGCACAGATGCGGCGGCAAAACGGGTTGGCCGCGTGCTGTGGAACGACCCAGCGACAGGCGTGATGCGCCATGCCGATGCGGGCTACGAGATTGCGAAAAACTGCGCCAAGGAGCAGGGCCTCGATTTACCTATGCAAGACTAGCCGATGCTAACGACTCAATAACAATAATAACTAAAAGCTTGGAGCTAAAAATATGAAATCTGTGAATCACTTAGTGTTAACGCCGGGCTGCTTGAGCCTAGCGCAATTGCGCGAAATCAGCCGCCATAAGCTGACACTGGAACTCGCACCAGAGGCGATTACCGATATCAACACCAGTGCGCAAATCGTGCAAAAAGTGTTGGATGAAGGCCGTACCGTTTACGGCATCAACACGGGCTTTGGCTTGTTGGCCAATACCAAGATAGCGCCCGAAGATCTGCAATTGCTGCAACGCTCTATCGTGTTGTCACATGCCGCTGGCACGGGGCAATACATGCAAGATGCCACAGTGCGTTTGATGATGGTGTTAAAAATCAACTCATTAAGCCGTGGTTTTTCAGGCATTCGTTTAGAAGTGATTAACTTCTTAATCAGTTTAGTGAACGCCGAAGTGTATCCCTGCGTGCCAGAAAAAGGCTCTGTTGGCGCCTCGGGTGACTTAGCGCCACTGGCGCACATGTGTTTGCCTATGCTGGGCGAAGGCGAAATGAGCTATCGAGGCGAGTTAATTTCTGCCGCTGAAGGCTTAGAAATCGCTGGCCTTAAGCCAATCGATTTAGCGGCCAAAGAAGGACTCGCTTTGCTTAACGGCACACAAGCGTCGACTGCGCTGGCGCTGGAAGGGTTGTTCCACGCCGAAGACTTGTTCGCAGCAAGTTCAGTGATCGGTGCCATGAGCGTCGAAGCGGCGATGGGCAGCCGTAGCCCGTTTGATCCTCGCATCCATGCGGCGCGTGGTCAGAAAGGTCAAATCGATTCGGCCATGGTCTTCCGTCATCTACTGGGTGAAGAGTCTGAGATAAGCTTAAGTCATGCTAACTGTGAAAAGGTGCAAGATCCTTACTCACTGCGCTGTCAGCCACAGGTGCTGGGTGCTTGCTTGACCCAAATTCGTCACGCGGCCGATGTGTTAGGCACAGAGGCCAATGGCGTAACCGATAACCCACTGGTGTTCCAAGATACAGGCGATATCATTTCTGGCGGTAACTTCCACGCCGAACCCGTGGCTATGGCGGCGGATAATCTGGCGATTGCGATTGCTGAACTGGGCTCCATTGCCGAGCGTCGTATTGCGTTATTGATCGATTCTAGCCTATCTAAACTGCCGCCATTTTTGGTAAAAAACGGCGGGGTGAACTCGGGCTTTATGATCGCCCAAGTGACGGCGGCGGCATTGGCGTCTGAGAACAAAACCTACGCCCATCCGGCATCAGTCGACAGCTTGCCAACATCGGCTAACCAAGAAGACCATGTTTCTATGGCGACCTTTGCGGCCCGCCGCTTGCGCGATATGAGCGAAAATACCCGTGGTGTACTGGCAATTGAATTGTTAGCGGCGGCGCAGGGTTTAGATTTCCGCGCTCCTTTAGCCCCAAGTGCTGCAGTGGCTAAGGCTAAAGCCGAATTGCGTGAAGTTGTCGCTTATTACGATAAAGACAGATACTTCGCGCCAGATATCGAAGCCGCGACAGATTTGTTATATACAGCGAGCTTTAACACTTATTTGCCAGCAGGAACGCTAGCCAGCTTTTAGGCGTTTGTTTTAGTTTAATGGCTGAACAGGTGTTTACTCCGCGGGAATAGGCTGCACTGAGGCGCTTTTGTTATCGCGCCCAGATTTTGCGCCTCAATGTGCTAAAAATAAGCGTTAAAAGGCAAAATTTAAGGTGCAGGCAGATTGCTTGTGCCTTTTTCTTTGGTTTTTATCTGCTTTTCCTCGATCTTTGTCTTTGCCATTTTGGTGTGTTTAACACCGCAGACTCTGCACTTTTTGCCCTAATCTTTACATTGTCAGTTTTTGTGGCTGTCTATCCCTCTAGAAACCGTTACCTTTGTGTTTTTATCCGCCATCATTATGCATATTTGAATGCATATAATCATTTTTAATAACCATAACCCTATGATGTGGGACAATATGGGCTTGTAATGTTGGACAAATTGTCTTTTGTGGTTTATTGGTTTTTAATTCCTATTATTGTGCTTTTATTGTTGATAAATGGTTTTTAATGCTTTGTTGTTAATGTTTTTTGAAGTTATGTTTTGTGGTTGTTTATTTGAGATCTTGATCTCATGTCATTATTTGTTATCTATTTCTTCTTTGGGGATAATCTTAAATTAAGTGTGGTCTTTAGTAGGACTCACTCAATCGGTTGCCATTTTTACTACAGCAACCACTAGACTCATAACGACAAGAGTGTGAGAGGACGCAATGAACAGACGCCAGTTTTTTAGACTGTGTGCTGCCGGAGCTGCCACCTCAGCAATTTCAGCGTTGGGATTGATGTCCGAAAAGGCCTATGCGGCCGTTCGAGAATTCAAACTCATTAGCGCGAAAGAAACCCGCAATAACTGCTGCTATTGCTCAGTGGGTTGCGGATTGCTGATGTACAGCAAAGGAAGTAACGGCAAAAACGCCGAACAAAGTATTTTCCATATCGAAGGGGATGCAGACCATCCAGTCAACCGTGGGGCCTTGTGTCCTAAGGGCGCTGGTTTAGTGGATTATGTGAATAGCCCTAATCGTCTTAAATATCCTGAGTACCGTGCGCCAGGCAGTAATGAATGGACTCGTATCAGCTGGACTGAAGCTTACCAACGCATCGCCCGTCTGATGAAGAATGACCGTGATGCTAACTTGATTGAAAAGAATTCTGCTGGGATGACGGTTAACCGTTGGCTTAGCACTGGGATGATGACCTCGTCGGCGATGCCGAATGAAGGCGGCTATATCACCCAGAAATTTGCACGGGCACTGGGCCTAGTTGCAATCGATACTATTGCGCGTAACTGACACTCTCCAACGGTAGCAAGTCTTGCTCCGACATTTGGACGTGGTGCCATGACCAACCACTGGATCGATATTAAAAACTCTAATTTGATCATTATTATGGGCGGTAATGCTGCAGAGGCTCACCCTGTCGGATTCGGCTGGGTTACAGAAGCTATGCAACATAACAACGCTAAACTTTTGGTGGTCGATCCTCGCTTCACCCGTAGCGCCGCTGTGGCCGATTACTATGCGCCGATCCGCTCGGGCACAGATATCGCCTTCCTGCTCGGGGTGATCCGCTATCTTATTGAAACTAAACAAGTGAACTACGACTATGTGAAGGCTTATACCAATGCCAGTTACATAGTGCGCGAAGACTTCTCTTTTAGTGAAGGTCTGTTCAGTGGTTTCGATGAAGAAACAGATAGCTACAATAAAGAGTCTTGGTATTACGAGTTAGACGAACAGGGTTACGCGAAAATCGATCCTAGCTTCGAACATCCACGCTGTGTGTGGAACTTAATGAAGCAACATGTAGAACGCTATGACTTTGAAACCGTAAGCAATATTACCGGTACGCCGATTGCGGACTATGAGATCGTTTGCCAACAAATTGGTAGCACTCATACCCACGATAGAGCCGCGACCTTTATGTATGCCTTAGGTTGGACTCACCACAGTAAAGGGGCGCAGAACATTCGCTCTATGGCCATGGTGCAGTTGCTGCTGGGTAACATTGGGGTGTTGGGCGGTGGTGTTAACGCTCTGCGCGGACACTCGAACGTGCAAGGCGCGACTGATATGGGTTTATTGTGTCAAAGCTTGCCCGGTTACCTCAAGTTACCGAACGAAAAAGACATTAATCTTAAAACCTATCTCCACAACTATACCCCTGTCGCTCTGCGTCCGGGTCAAACCAACTATTGGCAAAATTACCCTAAATTCTTTGTTTCGCAAATGAAGAGCTTTTGGGGCGATAACGCCACGGTTGAAAATGACTTTGGTTATGACTGGTTGCCGAAATGGGACAAGCAGTACGACTTTACTAAACACTTAGATATGGCTTTCCACGGCGAAGTGAATGGCTACATTATCCAAGGTGTTAACGCCATTAACTCTATGCCAAACCGTAATAAGGTACTCAAAGCCTTGAGTAATCTTAAATACATGGTGGTGTTGGATGCCTTGGCAACGGAAACCGCAACCTTCTGGCAAAATGCCGATGGCTTCAATGAAGTCAATCCCGCTGAAATCATGACTGAAGTGTTCCGTTTACCTACGACATGTTTTGCCGAGGAAGAAGGTTCCATCGTCAACTCTGGCCGTTGGATGCAGTGGCATTGGAAGGGCGCTAACCCGCCGGGTGAGGCCAAGCCAGATGCTGAGATTCTCTCTGGCGTCTTAATGGCAATGCGTGAACTGTACAAACAAGAGGGCGGTAAGCTGCCTGAGCCAGTGCACGCGATGAGCTGGAATTACCACAATCCTCACTCACCGCACGCTGAAGAAATCGCTCGCGAGCTTAACGGTAAGGATCTCGTGACTCAACGTCAGCTCAGTAGTTTTGCTGAACTGAAAGCTGATGGTAGTACCGCCAGCGCCTGTTGGATTTATGCGGGTTCTTGGACCGAAGAAGGCAACTTGATGGCTCGCCGTGACAACCATGATCCTTCCGGTAAAGGTGTTACTCCGGGTTGGGCATTTGCTTGGCCAGCAAACCGTCGTGTGCTGTATAACCGCGCTTCTTGCGATATCAACGGCAAACCTTGGGATCCAAAACGCACTATCGTCGAGTGGGTTGACGGTAAGTGGCACGGTATCGATGTGGGCGACTTCAATATGAAGTTAACACCACAGGAATCCGCTGGCCCCTTCATCATGCAACCCGAAGGTGTGGGTCGTTTCTTCGCCCTTAAATTATTGGCCGAAGGTCCGTTCCCTGAGCACTACGAGCCGATGGAGTCGCCTATTGGGTTGAACCCGTTACACAAGGTCACCAGTAACCCTGCGGTACGTATGTTACCGGGTGTGAAGGAAACCTTAGGTTCCCATAAGGACTTCCCTTATGTGGCAACTACTTACTGTGTAACTGAACACTTTAACTTCTGGTCTACGCATGCTCGTTTAGCTGCGATTTCTATGCCTGAAACCTTCGTCGAAATCGATGAAATGTTAGCGGCAGAAAAAGGTATCGCCAATGGGGATTGGGTCACTGTCAGCTCTAAACGCGGCAGCATTGAAACCAAAGCCTTAGTGACTAAACGGCTACAGCCGTTAAAGGTAAATGGCCAGTTAGTCCATACCGTCGGGTTACCCCGTCACGGCAGCCATAATGCACTCACTCGTAAGAGTTACTCCTGTAACGTACTCACCACGGAAGTGGGGGATGCAAATACACAGGTGCCTGAGTTCAAAGCATTTTTGGTTAACATCACTAAAGCGGAGGGGATCTGATTATGGCATCACAAGACATTATCCGCCGCTCCGGTACTTCAGCGGTGACGCCTGCGGCAAAGGGGCGTAATTCGTCAGAAAAGGTCGCTAAGCTGTTCGACGCCACTAAGTGTAATGGCTGTAAAGCCTGCCAAGTGGCGTGTTCTGAGTGGAATGATTTACGGGAAGAGGTGGGCACCTTCCAAGGCAGTTACCAAAACCCTATGTCGCTATCGGGCCAATGTTGGACCCTGATGGAGTTCCATGAGGTGATGGAAAGCAACAAGCTGCGTTGGCAATTTACTCACTCGGCCTGTATGCACTGTGCTGACCCTGCCTGCTTAACGGCCTGTTCGACCTCGGGCGCGATTATCCAGCACGCCAATGGTGTGGTGGACTTCGATTCGGACAAATGTATCGGCTGCGGTTATTGCGCCAGTGCTTGTCCCTTTGATGTGCCCAAAATCGATCCTAAGGATAACAAGGCCTACAAGTGCACTATGTGCTCTGACCGTTTGGCCGTGGGATTGGAACCTTCCTGCGTTAAGTCCTGTACCACAGGGGCGCTGCGTTTTGGCACCCGTGAGGACATGTTGTTCTACTCGCAAAAACGGGTCGAAGAACTGAAGGAAAAGGGTTTTGCTAAGGCAGGACTTTATAACCCTGAGGGTGTAGGTGGCACGGGTATGATGATGATATTACACGATATCAATCAGCCCGAAAGCTACAACATGCCTGATAACCCGCAGATCCCACTGTCACTCACTCTGTGGCAGGACTGGGTCAAACCTTTAGGCACTATGGGCATTCTTGCCACTGCCGCCGTCGCTTGTCTGCATAAGATCACCGTCGGTCGCAACATAGTCGAAGAAGACCAACCGGGTTATCAACCGCCAGAGGAAGAGGCTAAGCAGGAAGAGGGGGCCGACAAATGAGCAAGCATGATAAGCAAGAAATGATAGTGCGTCACAAGCTGTTCGATCGCATCTGTCATTGGTTCATTGTGGCGGTTGGCCTAGTGACATTTCTCACTGGCTTTTCCTTCTTCTATCCGTCGTTTCAATGGCTTGGGGCGATAGCGGGCACACCGCAATTGGCGAAGTTTATTCATCCCATTGCGGGCTTGATGATGTGCTTACCTCTGATGTTGATGTTGGTGCGTTACTACAAACACAACAAATGGGAAAAGCACGACCTCGCTTGGATGCTCGCCATTAAGGATGTGATGTTCGAGAACGAGGAGAAAATCCCGCCTATCGGCCATTACAACCCTGGGCAAAAGGTATTGTTTCGCGCCTTCGTGCTGACATCTATCACTTTAACGGTGACGGGAATCATCATGTGGCAGCCTTACTTTGCGCCCTATTTCTCCGCCACTGTGGTGGGTTGGGCCATTCTGTTGCACGCCATTTGTGCGCTCATCATGTTGATTTTTGTGATGGTACATTTTTGGATGGCGACATGGGTGGAAGGGTCGGTTAAGGGCATGCTTTACGGCAAAGTCTCTAAGGCTTGGTGCCGCAAACATCACCCTGTGATGTTGGATGAACATTCGGACGTGGAGAAACATTAATGAGTCATACAGCCGAGATACCTCTGGCCCAAGGCAGCGAATCGCCGCTGGAACTTAAACCGTTAAAAGCGGCAGATCCCCAAGCTGTGTATCACAGAAGGGCGCAGCGTTTGCTGTCATTGGCCAAGGACTCGCCGCTGGCTGACTACTTTGAGCTATGTCGCCGTTTGGTCTCTATACAGGCCAGGTTAGCGCAGGAGGCTGACTTCGGTAAGCTTCTCGCTTGGGGGAAAGATGAGGCGACTCCGCTTTCCTTGTTGGGCTCAGAGGCAGATAGCTATTGGCAAGGACTGCTACAGCAACTGTTAAGTGATTTGTTGCCGCAGGTGGATGAATCCATAGCTCGGGTAGTGCGTTTGTTGATGCAGCAATCACCTGAGCAACTGAGTTCGTGGGGGCGTTCACTACGCCAAGGGCATGTCAGTGAAGTGCCTGCCCGTTTTAGCTTATTCATCTGGGCGGCGATGGGCGTTTATTGGTCGCATTGGGCACCTATGGTCATCAAGCGGATGGATCAGCGCAAGGTGGCGCAGCAGAGTATGTGTCCCGTGTGTGGATGTCATCCAGTGGCGAGTGTGATTGTCGATCAGCCCCGAGCTGGTTTGCGCTACTTGCATTGCAGTCTGTGCGAGAGCGAATGGCATTACATTCGCGCCCATTGCACCAGTTGCGGTCAGGACAAAGAAATGACGATTTGGTCGCTAGATGATGCCAAGGCTCAAGTGCGGATCGAAAGTTGCGATGAATGTCATGGCTATACCAAGATGATGTTCGTCGAGAAGTCACCTTCTATGGATGTGGCGGCAGACGATCTCGCGACCTTGATGTTAGACAGTGAGCTAAATGCTAAGGGCTTTGGGGCAACAACACTGAACCCACTGCTACTGGCCCACGAAACCACGTAAGCCACATAGCTTAAACAAATGCGGGAGGGAGTCGGGTTGCTGATCCCTTCCTGCTTTTTATAAACCAATGGCAATAATATAAACAAAATGACACAGATGATGATCCAAGCACCTGAAACACTACAAGTTCTGTACCGAGCTTTGCCTTCAATGGATAGCCTACTTGCAGAGCCTAGTTTTGTGGTATTGCAGCAGTCCTACGGCAAAGCGGCAGTAAAGTCCGCACTGGATACCCAGTTAAAGGCGGCGCGCAGCTTAATCGGCCGTGAGCACTGTTTGCCGACATGGTGTGGCGAGCTTGCGCAATTGCACAGATGTTTGGTTGATCAACTGTCTAACGATTACAGCCACAGCTTAAAACCCGTGTGGAATCTCACTGGCACCATATTGCATACCAACCTTGGCCGAGCGCAGCAGTCAGAAGCGGCAATTCGAGCCGTGACTTCTGTTATGCGCTACCCCACACCGCTGGAGTTTGAGCTTGCGGCAGGTGAACGTGGTCACAGGGATAATGCGATCAGTGCTTTAATCCAGCGCTTAACGGGTGCCGAGGCTTGTTGTGTCGTGAATAACAATGCCGCAGCTGTGTTGTTGATGCTGTCAGCGGTGGCTGCGGGGAAAGAAGTCATAGTCTCCCGTGGTGAGTTGGTGGAAATTGGCGGCGCGTTTCGCATCCCTGACATTATGCGCCAAGCGGGCTGCACCTTAGTCGAGGTCGGCAGCACCAATCGGACTCACCTTAAGGATTATGAGCAGGCCATTACTGAAAATACCGCTGCGATAATGAAGGTCCACACCAGTAATTATCATATTAGTGGTTTTACTGCCGCAGTGGAGGAGGCAAGGCTGGGTCAGTTATGCCGTGAGCGTGGCATATCACTCATTTCAGATCTTGGTAGTGGATCACTGACGGATCTGCGCCGCTTTGGTCTAAAGCAAGAACCTACGCCCCAAGCCATGCTAGCCGATGGGGTCGATTTAGTGAGTTTTTCCGGCGATAAACTATTGGGTGGCCCTCAGTCTGGTTTGATCGTTGGCAAACAGTCGCTGATTAAGCAGTTACAGAGTCATCCACTAAAGCGCGCCCTGCGTTGCGATAAGCTGATCTTGGCGGCGTTAGAAGCGACATTGATCCACTATCTTAACCCTGAAACCTTAGACATTGAGCTGCCTATTATGGCGAAATTTGCCCGTAGCCAAGAGACGTTATGGCAGATTGGTCGTCGCTTACAGCAAGCTTTGGTTCCACATTTTGAACCTTGTTATCGCATTGAGTTAGTCGAGTGCCAAACACAAGTCGGCAGTGGCTCACAGCCCGATACTTTTTTACCCTCAGTGGCGTTGTGTTTTACCGCACTCAATGGTGGTAGTTTAAGTTTGTTAGAACAACAATTTAAGCAGGTGGCACGGCCTATCATAGGTCGCATGAGTCAGGACCAACTCAGATTAGATCTGCGCGGTCTTGATAGTGAAGCCGAACTCCTCGCCGAGTTGAGCACTTTAGGTGTGCAGTTGTGATCATTGTGACTGCGGGTCATGTCGATCATGGCAAGAGTACGCTTATTCGCGCTTTGACTGGGATGAATACCGATCGTCTGCCGGAGGAAAAACGCCGCGGTATGACGATCGATCTTGGCTATGCATTTATGCCACTTCGAGATGGTTCGCGCCTTGCTTTTATTGATGTGCCCGGCCACGAAAAATTTATCAACAACATGCTGGTGGGCGTGAGTCATGCTCGGCATGCCCTGTTAGTGATGGCCTGTGACGATGGCGTAATGCCGCAAACCCGTGAGCATCTGCAAATTCTTGCGCTCTTACCTTTGCACAGTTTGACCTTAGTGCTAACTAAGCGGGATTTAGTTGATAGTGACAAGGCGGCACAGCTTGTCGCCGATGGACTCACTTTGCTGGCCGAGTATGGCATTGAGGCCAGTGGTGTTTTTGAAGTGTCGGCGAATGGAACCGCCGACTTAGCATCTAATGGCGTGGCGGCGCTGAAGGCGCATATTCTTGATTTAGGTGAGCAAGAGTCAAAGCGAGCGGAGGATGCCAGCAGCTTTAGGATGACGCTCGATCGCGCCTTTAGTGTGAAAGGTGCGGGTTGTGTCGTGACGGGCACAGTGATCAGCGGCAGCGTATGCGTGGGTGATAGTCTTTTTAGTTCAGGGCAAAAGGCCAAACTCAGAGTGCGAGGCATACATTGTCAGGGACAAGAAGCCCAAAGGGCTGTCACGGGTACACGCGTAGCACTCAATTTAACGGGTGTCGATAACCATAGGGAGCCAGAGCGTGGCGATTGGTTGAGCAGTTTGCCTCAAGCCGAGCTCTGTAGCCGCCCCGTTGTGCACATTCGAGCCTTCGATTTTTTAGGCTGTGAGCCATTAGTGCATTGGCAAAATGTCCACTGTCACCATGGCGCCGATCATACTTTAGGTCGAGTTTCCCTGTTAAATGAAGCTGATGAAGAAGGCTTCTGTCTGGCGGAGTTAGTACTCGAAAAGCCGCTACTCCTATGCCAGAACGATCGAATTGTCCTGCGACACATTGGAGGTAAACAGACTTTAGGTGCGGGGCGAGTGTTGGCGCTGAAAGTCCCTAATCGTAAGAAACGTACACCTGAACGAGTCGCGAGATTACTGCAATTAGCACGCTTGGATAATCCTGCCCATGTGGTGGCTTTACTCGGCCAAACTCAGGCGATAGAGCTTGATGAAATCGCGTGGCGTTGGCAATTAACCGACGAAGGGCTGGCAATGCTGTTAGCCCAAGCGGGTTTAGTTCGTTTTGGGGCATTTGCTATAGCGACAAGTTTGCTTGAGCAAGAAAAACAACAGTTTGTTTCTTTACTTAGCGAGTTCCATCAACAGCATCCTGACCAACTTGGGCTTGGGCGTAATCGCCTGCAGCGCATGAGCCACAGCGCTTTGCCGCCCGAATTAGCCAATAAAGTGCTCGACACGCTTTGCCAAGAAGGTCGCATGGTGCTGCGTGGTGCCTTGTTGCAGCTCGCTGAACACAAAATAGTACTAGACGCTGAGGCTCAGCATTGTTGGCAGGCGCTTGCGCCTTGGCTTGCCGAGCAAACCGCCCCTGTATGGGTCACCGAAATGGGCGAATACCTTGCGCTAGAACCTGCCAAATTAAGGTTGTTGTGTTTCCAGCTGGTGCAGCAGGGGTTTATTACTGCTGTGGTGAAGGACAGATATTTGCTCAGCGAGCAAATCTGTTACTACGCCAGCTTAGTGCGTACTCATATTGCAGAACACGGCAAGCTCGAAACGGCAGAATTTAAAGACATGGTTGGGCTTGGGCGTAAGGTGAGTATTCAACTGCTTGAGTTCTTTGACAGAAGTGGTTTTACCCGTAGGAAGTATCGCAGTAATAGCCGAGAAGTTCGGGATGCCGAGTTGTTTTTTTCCCATGAGAATTGGCGGAAGAACATAGGAGTCGAACCTACCCAGGACTGCTGGCAGCCCTACCCGGATTTGAAATCCGGACGCCTCACCGGAGACGACGTTCTTCCAATAGAAGACTTAGGGATAGTAGAAAATGCGTAAGGATGATTCAAGGCGATTCTTATTTAGTTTATGGGTTTGTGATACAAGTCTTAAATTGTCATCAAACTAATTGTTTTTATTTGGTTTTATAGTTTTAAAGGGGCGCTATGGAATATCATTCACATGAAGTGGTGACAGAAAGAAACGTGATCTTGTTAGAACATGGGCACGCATCTGAGCTGACTGACTACTTAGCTAATGAAGTGCGAGTCGCACTGGTCTATAACGGCATAGCGCATACCGTGATGTTGGCGAGTCCTCAAGATTTAGAAGCCTTCGCTATTGGTTTTACGTTATCTGAACGTATCGTTTCCCATATCAATGATATCAAAGGGGTGGAGCTCGAGTTCACCAGTGAAGGCGTGTTGATCCAAGTGGAAATCAACCAACGATGCTTTATGGAACTCAAGCAACAAAGGCGCAATATGGCGGGGCGCACAGGTTGTGGATTGTGCGGCGTCGCCCAGCTCGAAGAGGCCGTCAAGCCTGTGATGCGGGTGGACTCAGATGCCAGATTCGATATCGAACACTTACAGGTTGCACTTGGGCAAATTCAAGATAATCAACAACATTTTAAGCTGACGGGCGCCACTCATGCGGCCATGGGGCTTAACCATCAAGGACAGATCATCGCCGCCTATGAGGATATAGGCAGGCATATCGCACTAGACAAGCTAATTGGCGCCTTTTCCGCTCAAAATGTGGAACGTCCAGTGGCCGTATTGCTCACCAGTCGCGCGAGTTTTGAGATGGTGCAAAAGGCCGCTAGTGCCAATATCCAAATTCTGTTTGCTATGTCCGCCGTGACTTCACTGGCGTTGGAATTAGCAGAGAAAAGCAATATCACGCTTATCGGTTTTTGCCGTAATGGCAGGGCAACGCTTTACACCCACGGTTATCGCCTGTTGGGGCAGCAGTGTGTCAGCTTAGCTAAAGCCATTTAAGCGTGAGGCCACTTGTGATTGAAGTTGTATATAACAACCTAAATCATTGTGGCATAAAGGTTATAAGCGCATTGTGCTTATTTTTTTATAGTCTCGTTCATTAGGGTAATGACATGACATGGCAACAATTTAAACAAGAATACTTAGTTCGTTTTTGGGCTCCTATGCCAGCGGTGATCGCTGCGGGTATCCTTTCTACTTACTATTTTGGTTTGACCGGAACCTTCTGGGCTGTTACTGGGGAATTCACTCGTTGGGGTGGTCATTTACTGCAGTTTTTAGGTGCAGAGCCTGAAACCTGGGGTTATTTCAAAGTGATAGGTCTGCAGGGCTCTCCTCTAGATCGTATCGACGGCATGATGATTATCGGTATGTTTGGTGGTTGTATTGCTGCTGCGCTCTGGGCCAATAACGTCAAACTGCGTATGCCACAGAGCCGTATCCGTATTGCTCAGGCACTGATCGGCGGCATTATTGCTGGCTTTGGTGCCCGTTTAGCTATGGGTTGTAACCTTGCAGCCTTCTTCACGGGTATTCCGCAGTTCTCTTTACATGCTTGGTTCTTTGCTTTGGCGACCGCAGCAGGCTCTTACTTTGGTGCAAGATTTACCTTACTGCCGATGTTCCGTATTCCGATAAAACTGAAAAAAGTCGATAAAGCGACTTCAATCAAGCAGGACGAAAACCAAGCTAGACGTCGTTTCCGTATCGGTATGTTGATGTTTGTAGGCATCGTCGGTTGGGGGTTATTGACTATGTTTAATGCGCCAAAACTCGGCATTGCTATGCTCTGTGGTGTTGGTTTTGGTTTATTAATCGAACGGGCCCAAATCTGCTTTACCTCAGCGTTCCGCGATATGTGGATCACTGGTCGTACTCACATGGCGAAGGCAATTATCTTAGGCATGGCGGTCAGTGCGATAGGTATTTACAGCTATGTGCAACTGGGTGTGCCACCTAAGATCATGTGGGCTGGCCCTAATGCGGTGATCGGCGGCTTACTGTTTGGTTTTGGTATTGTACTGGCTGGTGGTTGTGAAACGGGTTGGATGTATCGTGCAGTCGAAGGCCAAGTGCATTTCTGGTGGGTGGGCTTAGGTAACGTGTTGGGTTCAACCTTACTGGCGTATTACTGGGATGATATCGCTCAGCCATTAGCTACGAACTGGGACAAAGTTAATTTACTGACCAGCTTTGGCGATAAAGGCGGATTATTGCTGACCTATGTGCTGCTGGGGCTCTCCTTTGGCGCTATGTTGCTGTGGGAGAAACGTTTCTTTGCTCGTAAGGCGAAGCGTGATGAACAATTGCTAGCGGAGGCGGCGTAATGGCTCAATATATTCCAGATTATCAACTCGATATGGTGGGTGAACCTTGCCCTTATCCCGCAGTGGCTACCCTTGAGGCTATGCCTAAGTTAAAGCCCGGTGAAATTCTCGAGGTGATTAGTGACTGTCCGCAGTCTATTAACAACATTCCCCTCGACGCTAAAAATCATGGTTATAAAGTGCTGGAAATTGAGCAGAATGGTCCGACTATTCGTTATCTGATCCAGCGTTGAGGATAGGACTATGTTGACTATTCTCAGTGGCTTAGGTATTGGCTTAGCCATGGGATTTGTGATGCAAAGGGGTAGATTTTGTATGGCGGGCGGGATCCGCGATACCTATCTGCAACGGGACTTTACCATGGTGATCGCTATTTTGATTGCCATCAACATCCAAAGTCTAGGGCTGTTCCTGTTTTACGAATGGGGTTGGGTTAAATTGCCAGAAGGGCATTTCCCTTGGTTGGCAACCTTAGTCGGTGGTGTATTGTTTGGTGTGGGTATGGCAGCAGCGGGAAGCTGCTCCACTGGTGCCTATTACCGCGCTGCCGAAGGGTTGGCTGCCAGTGTGATGGCCGTTCTCGGTTTTATTGCTGCCAGTAAATTAGTGCGTCTCGATGAGTTGAAAGGTCTACTTAAACCTTTTAAACAGCATCAACTTGAGGACCAAACGCTCTATCAAACTCTGGGCGTTTCCCCTTGGGTGATCGTGCTTGTCCTCGTATTACTCACATTGTGGTTGGCATTGGGTTATCTCAAACGCCGCAAACGTCCGGTTGCACTGATGGTACCCCGTAAAACGGGTTTAGCTCATTGGTTGTTTGAAGCGCGCTGGCATCCCTTTGTAAGTGCTTTGCTGATTGGTTTACTGGCGCTACTTGCATGGCCTGCAAGTCTTGAAAGTGGCCGTGTAGGCAGTGTTGGGATCAGTGGCCCGAGTGCGCAGTTATGGGATCTTGTCACCACAGGTAACACTAAATTCTTTAGTTGGCCTGGATATTTTCTCTTGGGATTATTTGTAGGCGCCTTTATCGCTGCTCGGGGCAGTGCTGAGCAGCGCTGGCGCTACCCTGGTCATAAAGTGGTGTTATTTGGGTTTATTGGTGGCCTGTTGATGGGCGTGGGGAGCGGGCTTGCCGGAGGTTGCATGCTTGGTAATGCGCTCGTTGGCACGGCTTATTTGTCGTGGCAAGGCTGGCTATTTATCCCTGCTATTTTATTTGGCAGTTGGTGCTTTAACTATTTTGCGCTACTGAGGCCAATGCGTCTTGCGCAGATTTAACGTTTATAAAGGAGCTGTATATGGAACAGTATCTCGACACAACGGGTAAACTATGCCCTTTTCCTTTAATTGAGTTACAACGCTTAATTGCGAGTCTTGAGACTGGCGATAAAGTGGTACTGGATTACGATTGTGGCCAAGCAACTGAGAATATTCCCCGCTGGGCGGCTGAAGCCGGGCATGAGGTGACCCACTTTGCCCAGAAGGGCGATGCTGCTTGGACTATGACGATTCAAAAGGGCTAACTCGTCCTCAACTAAAAAGCGCTGCATTTGCAGCGCTTTTTGATCTTAGCCTTGGCAATCTACTGGCAGATATTCATCCGGAATACCATTGCTGCTGCAAACCCAAGTGATATTATTTTGCTCATCAACTTGAGGCGATAGATAGACTTCATAGCCTTGATAATCCCCGAGTGCTTCGCTTCCTATAAAACCGACTATGCCATCTGTGTACAGATTAAATGTCGCAATCTGCTCGTCCGTGAGTCCAAGCACATCCAATTCGGTTGGCCAAGCTTTGTTGGTTTGATAGTAACCGACTAAGATGTCAGTGATAGGTGCCAGTGCTTGATGTTGCTGGTCGATACTGGCGATGGCCAGTGCCGCATCGGGTACATTCAATGCTGCTGGTGTGGCTTCGGTCGTGGTTGGTGCCTCATAACTCGTGGTGGCACCCATTTTCTCTTGATAGTCCTTATACGCTGGCAACGCGACAGCTGCAGCAATACCAATAATCGCAGCGAAGATTATCAATCCACCGCCCGCTGTACCTAAACGTGGCATAAAGAAGCTGAGTACATAGGCCCATGCACTGCGTGATGGCGGTGCATATTCCACTCCTTGTGCTTTGGCTTGGACTCTTGCCATGCGCTTAGTCAACCAAGGATAGCTGCCATTAAGCTCGTGCAGCGACATCCAAAAACCACTCGACTCACTGGCTTGGCGGATATATTGATCCACATTCATACGTTTCCATTGCTCGACACCAGCGGCTAACACAGCAACGGCATTTGTGGCTGAACGTAAGCTGTTGCAGCAACGTAATCCGTGGAGATCGCAGGTATATTCACAGGCGCGAGAATAAGCCGCACCGACTAAAGGTAACCAAGTGGCGAAGACTAAGAAGGGCGCTTTACCTATATGATTGCGGCGAATATGGCCTAACTCGTGGCCGATATAGAAGTTGAGCGCATCTTTATCTGACTCAAGCGCATCCACAATCGATGAAAATAGCACTATATAGTTGCGACCGAGGAAGCGTGTCGCCAGTGCGTTTAACATGCCATCGGCTGCCAATAAGTAAGCGCGTGGTGGCTCGCGCATTTCTAAACGTTCGCAACACGCTAAATATTGTTTATGTAATTCAGGAAACTGCTCTGCATTGATTTCGACAGCCGTGCCTTTTAAGTAGCTGATAAAGGCGGAGTGGCTAAAGAGATAAATAATGAAAAACATCAACACATAGAGCAGCGCCATGCCAAAAGTGCCTATGATCAATGCCGCCCAGACGATCCCAGAAATAATAGCTAACAGAGTGAACAGCGATTTTTCCTTCGAATAGACAATATCTGTCATTTGAATGGGATTCTCGTTCCCTGCGGTAATAACTTGTTCCATGTTGATCCTTTTCCTTGTGAAGAGACAAACGGCGTGAAAGTAGTCAATTTTACTCGAAAATTCAACCACTATCGCGTGCAAAGCAAAAAATTAACCGTTTTGTCATTAGTTTAATCAGCTATGCGCAAATTGGAGTAGGTCGATTTCATCAGGATTTTGTGGTTTTTTAGCGCTAGAGAGTCCGATTATGCAGGCAGACACAGATTGGTAAGTGGCTCTTAGTCTCTGGGCATTTTCCTCGCAGCGCACTAGAATTAGGTGTTTTCGCAGCATATCGGCTGAGGGTTAAGTCTTAAGTTAGAACCGAGATAAAAGTAAATCACATCACTATGAGTGCACTTTAAGGCATGGTTCTTCAAGCAGAGTGCTTTGAGTCAGGCTCGGTTAAGCCTATATAGGGTTAGCTATGGTAAGCGTTAAAACAAACCACAGAAATACAAAGGAATTGAGATGGCTAAGTTAACAAATAAGATGATAAGTAATCGATTGGGTTTCAAATGGTACTGTGCCGCAGGCGTGATGGTTAGCGCGTTAAGTGCGGGAGTAATGGCGGCTAATGCACCTTCTTTTGACTGCACGAAAGTGAATGCTGGCAGTATTGAAGACATGGTCTGTAAGGATGCAGGGCTGAACCAACTTGATAATCAGTTAGCTAAGGTTTATAGCCAAGCGCTTGAAAAAGCGAAGAATGAACAACCTCCTACTTTAAAGGCGATGCAACGTGGTTGGGTGAAAGGCCGTAATGAATGCTGGAAGAGCGACGATAAGCACGCGTGTATTGAATCTAGCTATCAAACCCGCATTGCCGAACTGCAGGCACAATATCGTTTAGTCGACATGACCGGCCCAGTGTTTTATGCCTGTGACGGCAATCCAGCTAACGAAGTAGTGGTGACTTATTTTAAAACCGAACCTGCCACCCTGATTGCTGAACATGGTGATAGTACTTCATTAATGTTTGTGCAACCCAGCGGCAGCGGCGCTAAGTATCAAGGCCGCAATGAAAGCCTATGGGAACATCAAGGCGAAGCGAAAGTGGTTTGGGGCTACGAAGCACCAGAAATGACCTGTAAACTGGTGACTAAATAGGATTGATTTAAGGTCGCCATGAAACAAGCTCTCGTGCATATCGCCTTGGTCGTAAGAGATTACGACGAGGCGATTGATTTTTATGTGAATAAATTAAAATTCGAATTAGTCGAAGACACTTATCAAGCCGAACAAGATAAGCGCTGGGTCGTTGTTGCCCCACCGGGTTCTAAGGGCGCTTCTATCTTGTTAGCGCGGGCGTCTAAACCTGATCAGTTCAATTTTATCGGTAATCAGGCGGGTGGTCGGGTGTTTTTATTCTTGAATACCGATGACTTTTGGCGTGATTATCGCCGCATGGTAGCCGATGGCGTGGAGTTTGCGCGTGAGCCGCAAGAACAAGACTATGGCACAGTCGCTGTGTTTAAAGATCTCTACGGTAACTTATGGGATTTACTGCAATTGAATGATGAACATCCTATGGCACACAGGTTAGCGTATCGGGAGCCAGGATTAGAAATTAACCCCTAATCCTAAGGTGTAGCTGGTATCTCTCGTATTGCCTATCACTGTTTTAGTGTCATTGAAGTCATATTTAAATGACAAATAAATCCGCTGAGTTAGCAGATATTTAAGTCCTACTGTCGAGTTTGAGATGTAATCAATCGAAGGCATATCTGGGAAGGCAATTTGCAGATCGGCATAGGACTCTAAAATGCCACCAAACCAATATTGTTTATAGTTAAGTGAGGCCGCCCAAGCATTTAGTTCTAGTTTAAAGGACTGTTGTTCAAGCCAAAAATGGTTGTAGGTTACGACGAAGTCTAATTTATCGCGTCCAGCACCCCAAAAGCGATAACCAGGACCGAGCGCTGCATAATAGCTATGGCTATCGATGCCGAGTTTATCTTCTTCATAAAAATCTTCCTGACGTAACAGCCAATGCTCATTGAGTAGATAGTCTAATGAATAATGTCCTTCGAGGGTGTTGCGCTTAGTCACGTCATCTTCGGTTTCGTAGCGCACTTCGGTCTTGAGATTATGTCGCCATTGCAAGGTTTCCGCTGTGATATCGCCTTTGATATGTAGCTTCTGACTATTTTTCTTGTTTTTGGTGACATCAAGTGTGGTTTCTACACTACCGTTAAAATTCCAATCTGAGTTTGCATAGTGCTGCGAGAATCTCAACTCACTCACGGGAGTGTGTTGGTTATTAATTAATACCATGCCATGTTCATTAGAGGCTTGAATACTTATGTCCTGTATGGAACGACTGACACTCCAAGGTCTAGGATCTGTGACTTCGAGGCTGAGAATGGCACTGCGTTGAATGGTAATTTTAGGGGTATAACTGGTGTTGATGATGAGATTTTGATCGTTAAACTCTTTAATTTCACCGCTAATTTTATCGCCATTGAGCAAAAAAACTGTGTCGGCATAACACAAGGGGCTGACACTACAGAGCGTAGCAACAAGGTACAATGCTGGATTGGATATCAGATTATGCATCTTGCTCGTGGGCTCAAAATAAAGGGAGAGTAAGTGTTGTCATTCTACTCGAACACAGGCTCTACAAAGCAATAACATTTGATAAAAGTGTTGATAAGGGATTGAAAACGGGTTCGCAATCCCTTACTTCTTTGCCAGTTAGCGTGAGTTAATTTCGGTTATTTTGAGGTTAATGAGCTGCTTCTGCCATTGGGCTTTATCTATGCCTTCGACCCAAATGACGCTGCTTTTACGCTGTTCGCCTTTGCGTAGATAGGTCTCAGGCATGCGGAAAATGGCTTCCCACACTTCGAGTTTTTCGGTTTTGAGCAAAGTACCATTATCGGCGAAGAAGCTAGCTTCAACTTCAACTAAGGTAACGTGTTCATTGCTGGTGCTGGCGAGATCGAAGCTGAGTCCAAGTTTATCGCCTTTCCATTGACCTTCAGCAAAGCTGACTTTGATCCCATCTTTTGCCGTTGAGCCTAATAGCTCAGGTTGAGTAATCGCAGTGGCGGTCAATGTGGTGACTGGCGCAGCCACAGTTTGAGTGGTAACTGCGGCACTTGGGACACTGGCAACATTGCTCGATGCACTTGCTACGGCTGCAGCGGCTAGGGCATTGGGCGCGGCTTTGGTTTCAGTGATCACGTATTCCCAGGTAAAGTCGTCTTTGAGTCTGACTTGGGCGCCATTTTCTAGGGTGATATTGGCTACGTCGGCCGCCATAACCGATGATGTTAGCAATAACAATGAGCTAAGTGCGCTAAGGCGTAATGAAGTGTGCATTAATTTTCTGGCTCCGATATCCGTCTGAGTCAATATTCTGCCCTAACATAAACAATTTGCCGCATGTTAGTCACTGTCTAAGTCGTGTTTTGATGAATAAAGTGGATTAATGGCGAGATTTTAACGCTAGTACAGATTGAGCTAGCTGACTGTGGCACTATTAGATAGGTGTGCATGAGCGGTATGCTCAATGAATAAAGTAACAGGAGATTAAGATGCAGATGAAACATGGAATTTATGGCTTAGTGATTGGATTGGCATTTAGCACTGTCACTTTGGCTGCTGAAGCACCGAAAGTGGGTTGCGCGGCGAAATTAGATGCCATTAGTGCCGAACTTGCCCAAGCAAAAGCGGCAGGTAATAAGCATAAAGTCGCGGGACTTGAAAAGGCCTATGACGAAGTTTCAACCCATTGCGACGATGATAGCTTATACGCTGAGCGAGTCGCTAAAGTTGAGGCCTTAGAGGAAAAACTCACTGAGCGCCAAAACGAATTGGACAAAGCCATAGAAGATGGTCGTTCTATGGATAAAATCAACAAGAAACGCAATAAAGTCGCCGAAGTCGAGGCTGATCTTGCTAAGGCGCGAGCCGAGCTAACGCAATAAATAGTTCAAGCTCAAGCCCAATCGCTAGGAGCTTAGCCCGCGTAACCTATGCTTAAAATAGTGGATTCTGTGCTGGAGTTATAACCGGCACTCAGTATGAAGTGCTCAGTGATTCGATATCTTAGCCCAGCTTCTGCGCCCCAACGGGTCGTTTTATCTTCTTCCCATGTGGGTTTGCCATCGACAATTTTGGGTGAAATGTTATTCGTGTAAGACACTGTGCTGATATAGCCGCTGCCTCCGGCATAAAAGCTTAAATCTGCCGTTAAGCTGTAGCTTAAGCCTAAGCGGAAGAGGCTTTCTTGGCGATAGGACTGCGCGGGTTCTGGCACGATAATATCGGTTTCACGACTGCGGGCATAGCCTAGGTAATAACCCCATTGTTGGTAATTATTATCGAAATGATAGGGGGCGATTGTAATGCCGTAGAGATTATCTGTGGCGGGAATATAATCGAGCATGAGAGCGATATAAGGTGCATTGGCAGTTTCGTCTGATTTATCTGGCCTAACTAATTGCTTAGAAGTGCTATATTCGGCCGCTTGAAACGGTTGGCATAGGCTCAGGAGTCCAATGCTAAGACAGGCTAGCGTATATGAATGACGACACATGGGATGGTTTCCTTAGGGATAGGGGAAATATTGTTCATTTTCCTGTGTGCGGGGTCAATTCAAAATGCTAAAATCTCTTTTAAAATAAGTGTTTGTAAATATTTTGTGTTTTGATTTGAGTGTTTTCTAGGGTGACATTTAACCGAGGTCAACTCGGCAGTTACCTTTGTATGGGTTTGTTGCGCTAGCGCCTACGTTGGAGTGAAATTGTGGATCAGGAAATAAGGCTCGAAATTTCGGCATGGTTAGCGGGCTTTGGGATTGATAGCCAACCCTCTGATGGAATATCGACCACAGTTATGGTCATTGCTTGCTTACTGTTAGCGAGCATCGCTTATTTTATTGTCCGACGCGTGGTGATTCGTGCGGTGAATATGGTGATCCTGCGCTCTAAGGCGACGTGGGACGATGTATTCATGCGTTATAAGGTGCTTGAAAAGCTGGCCATGCTTGTGCCCGCTATCGTACTTAATCTATTAGTGCCAATCGCGCTGACTGAGCATCCACTGCTAAGCGGGCTAGTCGACCGATTACTGAGTATTTGGTTAGTGGTGCTGATTATCCGCGCTATGTATGCAGGTATGGATGCGGTTGATGAAATTTCAGATGTGAATCTGGTGAGTCGGCGCTTGCCTGTTAAGAGTTTCGTACAGTTAACTAAGCTATTTTTATTCTTTGTTGGGATTATCGTTTCTATCTCAATCTTGGCCGATCAATCACCTGTGTACTTCCTCAGCGGCTTAGGTGTGGCAACGGGTTTTGTGATGTTAGTGTTCCGCGACACTATCTTAGGTTTTGTGGCGGGCATTCAGTTAGCGGCTAACCGTATGGTGAGTAAAGGCGACTGGATCCAGATGGACAAATACGGCGCTGACGGTGCGGTAGAAGAAGTCTCGCTGACCACAGTGAAAGTGCGTAACTGGGACAAAACCATCACTATGATCCCTGCTTATGCCTTAGTGTCGGATGCGTTTCGCAACTGGCGGGGTATGTCTGAGTCGGGTGGTCGCAGGATCAAACGCGCGATCAATATCGATATCAACAGCATAAAGTTTTTGACCGAGGAAGAGCGCGAACGTCTCAGTAAGATCAATTGCTTAAAGGAATATTTCCCCGCAAAAATAAACGAAATTCGTGAGTCGAATGCCAGAGTGTCAGATCTCGATATGAAAGTGAACGGCCGCCATTTGACTAACGTCGGCACTTTCCGCGCTTATCTGCAGGAATACCTACAGCGTCACGATAAAATCCATAAGGAAATGACCTTAATGGTACGCCAATTAGCGCCGACCACTGAAGGGTTACCGATCGAGATTTATATATTCACTAACGACACTCGCTGGGCATTTTATGAGGCGATACAAGCGGATATCTTCGACCATGTTTTTGCAATATTGCCTGAGTTTGGTCTGCAGGCGTTCCAAGCGCCCACCGGCAATGACATTCGCAGTTTAAAGTCTGTTAAGGTCGACTAGTTTGATGACTGTCGATGATTATCGATTTAGTTTCGAGAGACAAGAATCGCGGCTAAGGTGATAAATACACCGCCGCTGGTTCTGTCAAACCAATGCAGCTTGTTGCTCGCCTTTAGGCTGGGCGCAAGTACATTGGCCATGCAGGCATAAATCATCACAAAGCTAAAATCCACCACGGCCCAAGTGACTGCAAGGATGGTCAGTTGCGGTAATTGCGGCGCGGCAAGATTGATAAATTGCGGAAACAAGGCGGCAAAAAACAGTAAATCCTTCGGATTACTGATCCCCACTAGAAACGCCTGCTTATAAAGCTGCGCAGGCGTACCTTTGCCCTCTGACGGGCTAACTTCAAGGGCTTGACCTTGGTTTTTCGTCAATAACAGCTTAATACCTAAAAATACTAAATAGGCCGCGCCGCACCATTTGAGCAGGGTAAAACCGTATTCTGAGGCGCTAATAATCGCCCCCAGTCCTGCCGCTGACGCCATCATTAAGATTAAAGCGGCGCTAACACTGCCAAGGCCTGTGGCTATGCTGCGCATCTTGCCGAAGTGGATCCCATGGGACATAGACAACATAGCGATAGGACCGGGTGAAATCCCAATCAATACAATGGCGAAGAGATAGAGTAACCAAGTTTCGGGTTGCATATTTGCTGCTCTAAATGGAATAAATGTTAATGTTTAGCACTCGCTATAAAATCAGGGATCACCTTGGGATGACGGCCTTTAATGGTGCGATAGAAGCTCAAAATCTCTTGCATGTCGGTCACGATATCGTCACTGGGTTGCAGTGGTGTGCGGATAACGACAGTGCGGCGGCTAAAGTCTAAGCCAACGGGAGTGATGGGTACTTGGGCCTTGCTGGCGATATGATAAAAGCCGCACTTCCAGCGCGTCACTGGGCCGCGGGTGCCTTCTGGCGCTAGCGCTAACTTGTAATCGGATTTTGACTCAAACAGCTGCACGGCGGCATCGACTAAGTTGTTGTTCTTGCGCCGATCCACCGGACTGCCGCCAATGGCGCGGAAAAACCAGCCCCAAGGCGGGATAAAGAGTTGGTGTTTGCCGAGAAAGTGAATGCGGATACCTAGGGCGCCACGGGCTAAAATGCCGACAATGAAATCCCAGTTACTAGTGTGCGGCGCAACTATGATGATGTATTTAGCACAGTCGGGCAGTTGGCCTTCTATCTGCCAGCCTGAAGTTTTAAGTAGCCAACGGCAAAGTGGTGTAAACATAGTTCGGTGCCCAGAGTCGAAAAATTAATAATATCATCAGCTTTTTTAGATTTTAAACTGGCTTAAACAAGATAGTCTGTACTTAATTCGCGATATACCCAAACAACCTCCAGATGCAGGATACAGCGGCTGATGTTCATGGTAAGGTAACGCATTTTATACAAGGCTATTTGCGAACCTAAATAGCCAACACGGCATAAAATGCGTTGCCACATGATCAACATCAGCCGCCGGGACGGAGCGCCTAGGGCACCCCACTTCCGTGTTGCATCAATTCAAAAGGTGGTCGACATTCTTTCATTGAAGCGCCTTGAATTGGTGTACCCTAGACGCTCTGAAACTCGTATCTTGAGGTAGCTTGGGTATAATACAGTTTAACCTGATTGATTGTGGGGGAACGATACTATGTTGAAAAATGGACTATTAAACAAGGTTATCTGGCAGCGTGTTTTTGCGGCACTGTTACTCCTGCTGACTTGTCATGTTAATGCGGTGCCGACGGATGAAATTACGCAGATGCTCAAAGGCCAAGAAGACGCCTGGAATCGCGGCGATCTCGATGCTTATATGCAAGGCTATTGGAAGAGTGATCAACTGCGTTTTGTCTCTAATGGTAAGTTTCGTTTTGGCTGGGAAGAAACTCTCGCTGCCTATAAGAAAAATTATCCAAATAAAGAAGCGCTTGGTGAACTGAAGTTCACTATCAAAGAAATCAAAATGCTCAGTAATTACGCCGCTATGGTTGTTGGGCGCTGGGATTTACGGCGGATAAAAGATGCCCCAACGGGCGTGTTTACTCTGTTGATTGAAAAAATCGACGATCGTTGGGTGATCACTATGGACCACAGTTCAGACTAAACTGTGTCCTTTACACTCAGTGCTGCACTGCAGTTCAGCAGTTCAAATTAGATTTGCGATAATAAACAGTCTGGTTTGGCGGGCGGCTCGGCGGGCAGGGTTAAATGGAAATCCTGCTGTCCAAGCTGTCTACCTTTGCCATCGTATCTCACTTCGGTGAAATGCATACCGCCCTCAGCATCTTCAAGCAGAATGCTGGTGGAGCGGGTGCCATAGTCGGGGTGACGAATATAAATCGCAGCTAAACGCCGTTCCCACTCGATCCCTACTCCCGTATTAGGCAGCTCATTATCTTGCGGCTGGGAATCGTCTTTCATTAGTTGTAACAGTACTTGCACTTCTATACTGCTGGACTGGCTGATTGCCGCTTCTAATGCCTGCTGTCCCTTCGCCATTTTCGGCCAAATATCATCGAGTGCACCATTGCTAATGGCATGAAATCCATCGGCAAGTTTTACTGTGTCTTTATTGATACTGTTAAAACAATATAAGTCAGTGCTTTGGCCGAAGATGAGATTGAACGGCTGATAATTGTCGCTATGTTCAACGAGCCAATTAGGGCACACGAGCGACCCTGAGTTGAGCGTCATAGTAATTAGCTCGCCACGACTACGCATGGCTTCAGGGTTCTTTTGCGGAACGCGCAGATTGGTTACGCCAGCGATTTGTCCTTGTTTATTGATGCCAAACCAAGTGCCACCGGCCTGCAGATCTTTACCCGCGAGTATGTTTTCTTCCGGTGGCCAAAAATGCGCTGGCGCAGTTGGTCTATGATGAAACTCATCGCGGTTGGCACAGATGATTAAGGGATACTTAGGATGGGCATTAATGGCGACAAAGAGTATGCACATAGCAGGCTAAATTAATCCAAAGGTAGATTAACTTAGCCTGTCTGCTCACAAATGAACAGCGTTAGTGGTGCGAGTGCTTATCCGTTTTTGCGTGTTCATGTGCATGTTTATCGGCACTAGGTGTCACAACAGGTTTCTGCTCGTCTGTGTGCGAAGCGCTAGATTCATGAGTATGTGTATTCTCGTGGGAATGGCTATGGGCGTGACTATGCGCATGAACTGCAGGTTTGCTGAGCATTAAGCGGCGTAAAAATTTACGTGGACCTAAGCGCAGTAAGCTGGCGGCAAACAACCCTGAGAGGATCAGTAGAGCAATTAAGTTCACGACTTCAGGCAAGGTAAATAAGGAGAACCATAGTGGCAAGCGTAATGCTGCGGCTAAGCTCAGCGCAATAATACTCAGTAATATCGCCCTTTGCGTCCATGTCATTAACTTAAGCTGAGCTATGTTGAGCACAGGTGCAGCAATCAGCGGCATCATAATCGCGATAGGACTCCAGCCACTATAGGCCAGTGCAAGAGCGAGGACGGCGGCGCCTAAGTTGCAGAAACGCATAGGTAAAAATACAAGCAATAGCACAACAACCTGTAGCAATGGATTGCTTAAGGGTATTGAAGGGTGGCCAATTAAATTCACTAATACTAGGCTGAGTAAAATCCAAGGTGCGCTGCGATCGACTAAATGAGCAAAGCCGAAACGCAGTGAATTGCTGGGTAATTTAGTGTGTGGATCGGTAATGGTGACGTTAGCATGGCTTAAATATGCACTCAGAATAAACACTACAAGCAATTGGAATAACGCTAACCAAGGACCAAGAAGTAGAGCTGTGATCACTAAGGCTTCAGGCCCTGCTAAGCGTTGGAACCAGCGACGGGCTAAACTGCCATCCTGCGGCGTCAAACCTAATTTAAAGCGTAGCGCAGCCGCACCATAGCTTAGCAGCAACACGGGTGCGAGCTTTAATAGCCAAGTCATTAATTGCTCTGTACTGTGATCATGGTGGGCATGTTCGTGGCCGCCTGAATCCATTAATAGCAATATCACGAGTAAACCGATGCCGAGCAAACTACCTATGCCAGCTTGGTATTCATATTTGCCTTGCGTATCACTTTCATGCTGACCATGGGGTTGATGTAGTACCACATGCAGAATTGTGCCAGTAATAAAGGCTTGTAAGTAGACAGTGTCATCGATATTTAAATAAGGAAGTAGTTGCTCACCGGCGAAATAGCCTATGCCTGTAAATAGCATCTGGGCTGCAAAGATCATAAGTGTCCAACGTGTTCCGAGATGGGGTTTAAGTATCCACCATACTGCAAAACCGACGGGTAATTGGTGGAGTATGACACCAAGAGCTAGCAGAATGGAGTTATCGTCTTGCTGCGCCAAAACCATAGCGGTGCCATCGGTGATGGTATGCAGTAATAAGCCACCAATACCCAAGAAAAGCGTAAAATTATGGGTGACTTCTGAATAACGGTGAAATAGGCGTTCGCTGGCGGTAGGCCCCCAGATGCCGAGGAGTACAAAGACGATCGCAAGCATGCCACCATGCTCGAGTAATTCTGGCAAGATGTGGATCAGCACTAATCCGCCTAATGAGACGAATATAAAACCATCGAGCCCCTTTTGTAAGCCACTACTCGATGAGAAGTAGCGATAAAACAGAGGGCCAATTAAGAGTGCGATACAGCTAGCAAGAAGATAGAGCATGGATTCCACGGAAAATTTGCTGAAAAAACGCCATAGTATACCAGCTGTAAAGCAAAGTGAGCAGTGACTTGCAGGCAATTTACTCAACTGACATTTTATACTGTGTTTTGAAGGGGAGAATTTTATTCACTTTGACCATTCTGCGGAGAAATTTTCAGATCTAACTCGAGAAAAGGTTATACAATATCGGCTTATGTTGGCTTGGGTGTTGATACGTTAAATGGATATATTTTCTGCTGCGGTAATGTTGTTTCTGATCATGGACCCTTTGGGTAATTTGCCGATTTTCGCGTCGATTCTGCGGCATATCGATCCCAAGAAACGTCGTAAGGTACTGATCAGAGAGTTACTTTTCGCCTTAGTGATCATGCTGTCTTTTCTTTATGCGGGTGAAGCCATTTTAAGTTTCTTAAATCTTCGTTCCGAATCTGTGAGTATTGCAGGCGGTATTATTCTGTTTTTGATCGCGATTAAGATGATCTTCCCCCAACCCGGTGGTGTCGTTGGATTAGCCGCGGGAGAAGAGCCTTTTATCGTGCCTATGGCTATTCCCTTGATGGCTGGCCCATCGATTCTTGCAGCCTTGATTTTACTGGCGCATACCGATAGCTCACGTATGGGCGATTGGACCATAGCGTTAGTGTCAGCTTGGGGGGCGAGTGCGGTGATCTTAATGTTTTATAAACTTTTCACCCGTGTGCTGGGGGAAAAGGGGCTCACAGCGGTCGAGCGTTTGATGGGTATGGTGCTGGTCATGATCTCAGTGCAAATGTTCCTCGACGGTATTTCAAACTATCTGAAAACCGCTGGCTAACTTTATCTAGTTTGATCAAAACGAAACCGTATTAACGTTGTTAATGCGGTTTTTTTATGGCTGAGATTTGGCTTGGAATTGAGTCAGCACAGAGGTTTGCTGAATATTTGCTGACAAAAGTGCAAATCTTACCTGCGAACAGGTGTATCAAGTTGTTACTGAGGTGCAGTGCTGCTAATGTCGAAAACTCTGTCTCTATCACTTGAAGACGGATAAACCCTGGGTAGGTTACTCATTAAAGGTAATTTGTCTTAATACAAAGAGACACTAGTCTTAATAAATAGAATGGCGTTGGCTGTTACAGAAGGATGTTAAAAATGCGAAGTACAAAAGGCGTAACAGCGTTTGGACTGATGTTGGCATTGATTAGCGGCGCGAGTATTGCAGCTCCGAATCATACGCCTGCAGATGCGGGTGTGATTAATAAAGATCGAATTTTATATTGGTTGATTAAGCGTGGCGAAGTGGCCGCCGATGCCAGTGATAGTGTAAAGCAGGAGGCGATAGAAGCTTATATTCATCGCGCCACTTTGGCACAACCTAAAGCGCCGCGCATCGAAGTTGAAGCTGAACATGCGCGTCTACAAAGAGCTAAATCATCGCAAATGATGCGCTCACCCGCACAGCGTTTACAGGCCGATGCGGATGTAAAGAAAACCGTTAAAGTGCTCACAGTATTAGTGGATTTTGCTGATCTAAAACATGATGACAATGGCTTAAAAGCGGGGGATACAGACATGTATTACCCGAGTTATCCTGCGTCCCACTACAAGGAATTACTCTTTTCGCCTACGGGCTTCAAAGGTCCACAGGGGCAGACGTTAGATTCGGGGTATCAATATTATCAAGCGGTTTCTGGGCAAACCTTCTCCTTTACTGGGGATGTGAAGGGCTGGTATACCGCCTCGCAAAATGCTGAATACTATGGTGTTAATGATCCAGATACCCGTAGTGATTCACAGGTCGAACAATTGGTAAAAGAAGCCGTATCGCAAGCTGTTGCAAATATGTCTGAAGCTGAGTTGGCGAGTTATGATGTTGAAGACCAAAATGATTTGAACAATAACGGTAATTACGATGAGCCCGATGGCATTATCGACCATGTGATGATTTTCCACTCTAGCGTAGGCGAAGAGGTCGGCGGCGGAAAACTAGGATCGAGTGCGATATGGTCGCATCGATATTATGTCGACCAAGCAACCAATGGTTATGCGCTTCCTGGTACGAACAAAAAAGTATTCGGTTATACAATCCAGCCTATCGATGCGGCAACGGGCGTGTGTACCCACGAGTTTGGCCATGATCTAGGTCTGCCTGATGAGTACGATACCTCTGAAAATGATAAGAAAGACGGCTCGCCTGTGGGGCTATGGTCTTTAATGTCTGGTGGTAGTTGGGCTGGTGCTATTCCAGGCGCTCAGCCGAGTGGTTTTAGTCCTTATGCTCGATCTTATCTACAGAAAAGATACAAAGGTAAGTGGTTAAATGAACGTGAAATTTCCTTAGATAGCATTCCCAAATCAGGCATGGAAGTGACGTTGAATGAGGCGGTTAATCATCAGGCGGTTAATCAGATCTCTATTCCGCTCCCTCTTGTGTTAATTCCTTTTAAAACACCTTATCAGGGCAGTTATCAGTACTATTCTGGCCAAGGAAATATGCTGAATAACAGCATGAATTTTAATGTTAATTTACCTGCCGTAACCACAGATAAACTGATTCTGAGTATGAAGGCCAGTTGGAGTATTGAGCCTAACTATGACTACATGCAGGTGAAAGTGGATGGTGTGGCCATTGCGGGTAATTACACTAAGTCGAACAATGCAATGAATAGTGCTCGTCATATCATTACTGGTGAATCGTCTGCGCTTGCTCAGGCGGAAGGTCGCGATGCTTGGGTAACATTAGAGTATGATTTATCAGCATATTCTGGAAAATCTGTTGCTGTCGAAATCAACTATGTCACCGATGATTATACCTCTGAGTCAGGGATCGCTATTGATAACATCAGCGTTAAACAAAATACCACTGAGTTATATAGTGATAACGCTGAAGTCGCGGATAAAATGACGTTTAACGGCTATAGCCGGATTAAGGATTCTCGTCCGGATCCCAAATCTCAGTCTCGTTATATTATCCAGCTGCGTAGCCATAATGGTGTCGATGCGGGTTTGAAAGCAAAAAGCTTTGATCCCGGAGTTTTACTCTGGTTAGAAAATTTTAGCTACAGTGACAATAACGTTTCAGACCACGCTGGCCATGGCTTGATTGGTGTGATTGATGCTGACCAAAATATGATTGGCACTCGCTCTACCGACGTACAAATTCGTGATGCGGCCTTTAGTACAGTAAATCAAACCTTCTATTTGGAGGACAATCATCGCGATGCTGTCAGCCTGTTCGATGACAGTTTTGATTACAGCGCGCCACTACAGCCACAGTCAGGTATGGTGTTGCAGCAGCTAGGGTTGACAACGCAGGTACTATCTCAAGCCAGCAACAATAGTACTGCGGTTATTCGTCTTGCTAATGCGAACTCTGATGCTATAGCGCCGTTAACTGTCAGTTTTACTAATACTGTCAACCAATTAGCAGTAAGCTTCACCAGTAATATTGATGGCGGTATGGGAGTATTAACCTACGCTTGGGATTTTGGTGATGGCACGACAAGCACTGTCACGGCGCCAACCCATACCTATGCAAAGGCGGGCACTTATACTGTGAAGCTTACAGTGACAGATGCGCAAAATACTAAGGCGATTAGCAGTTCGACGGTAATGGTTGTTGCACCTGTTACGCCTCCAGTAACTCCGCCGGCCAGTGAGAGTTCAGGTGGTGGCAGCTTAGGTTGGTTAAGCCTTGCCTTCCTTAGCTTATTGACTTGGCGCCGCCAGTTAAATGTGCACTAAGTTAAATGTCCACTAAGTTGATTGTTTAAAACCCGAACAAAAATGCCTCTGATCTAGAGGCATTTTTTATCTGTCTTGAGGCTAAAATCTGACTAAGCTTTGGGTGAAATCTAAAGTTTACAACTGACGGATAGCTTGTTCGGCCGCTGGCAGAAAGATTTCGCTGACGATCATTTCATGCTCACCGTGATGGAAATAGCGGCGGCGTCCCCAGAGTGCATGTTCGACACTTTGATCTAAACTTTCAGCTAAGTGGGCAAGGCGACTACAGGTTTCGAAACTGGCAACTTCGATTCTACCGGGGATGAAGTTATCTTGGCTAAACAGTAATTCACCTAAGGGGCGAGTACCCAAACTAAGGAAATCCATTTTGCGCTCGGCCATTAATTTTTCAGGGATTAAGGTTCTGGCAAATACCCAAGGTATCGAGTCGAGGCAAAGCAAGACTTCACGGATCCATACAGCACCTTGCTGGGGATATTCGCCCTCTAAGGGAGCATGCAGTCCTTCGCCTAGTATCTTTACTTCAAATTGAGCACAGCAAGTTTTGAGTTTTTGCGTTAGGCTGCCAGTGGCAAGCAACCATTCTTTCAAGGGCGATTTGGGGAGTTTGTCGGCTAGATCGGCTGAAAACCACTGAATAGATTCACCATAGGGAAAGCTTAAGCTAGTCACATTCATTAAATACTCGTTACAATATAAACAAACGTCGGCAGTCTAGCATGTCGCGACGCGAGCATATATACCCAAGCTACCTGAAGATACTGATCTGGCGTTTTCAGGTTGTTTGGCTATATAGATTGGGAAGTTTCTTCCATTACCGTTATTGTTTTAGGGAGCCGTAAGTCGCTATGAAAAAATTACTCTCAGTCTGTCTTATCCTGTTTACAAGTGTTTTCAGTGTTTATGCGGCCGATGAAAAAGAAGCTGCACCTGCTGCAGCAACCCCACCTACGGGTGAGTATGCCTACTATGGTTTCGAACCCGAAATTGTCACTAACTATATTTCTAATCGCAAGAAATTGGGTTTTGTGAAGATTAGCGTTGAGTTAATGGTAAAGAGTCCAGATGATCTAGTGACAATTGAGCTCCATAATCCATTATTACGAGCCGCAATTGTTGAAGTGTTAGGCAATCAATCGGAAGAGAAGATTAAGTCACTCACGGGTCGTGAAGAGATTCGTCGTGAGTGCTTTGAAATGGTCAACAATTTGATCACCAAAGAAGCTGGCAAACCCTTGATCGTAAACTTATTGTTCACCTCTTATCTGTACGATTAATTTACTGCCCCATTCCATGGGCTGACTCAGGTCGGCCCATTGCGTTACAAGAGCTATTATGTCAAAACCTGCCGTGAAACCCGTCCAATTAGTGACTGCGAAACGCCTAACGAGTACAGCCAACATTGGTCATGCAAAAACTAAAGCACCAAAGCAGGCTAGAACGGAGGTGAAAGGCAAAGCCAAGTCGGTCAAAAACAGGCCTAGTGCTGAGATCAAAAAAGCTTTGCATCCTCGAAATGTACACTTGAACGGCTATGATTTTCCGGCGCTGATGAGTTCATTCCCTAAGCTAAAAGCCTTTGTTCGACCCACGCCTTATGGGGCTTTATCGGTCGATTTTGCCGATCCGTTAGCGGTTAAAATCCTTAATGCGGCGCTACTGAAACATCATTATGGGATTGAATCTTGGGATATTCCTGATGGAGCGTTATGTCCTCCTATTCCCGGTCGAGTCGATTATTTACATTATTTAGCAGACCTTCTAGCCGAAGGCGATGATGTATTTGCTTTGGATAAGACTAGGGCATTAGATATCGGTACTGGCGCGAACGGTATTTATCCCATATTGGGTTGCCAAGTATACGGTTGGCAATTTGTCGCCTCGGATATTAATGCCGGTTCACTCAGTAATGTGCAGAGTATTATTGAGCAAAACCCAGTGCTGCAAGGGCAGATAAGTTTACGATTACAGCCAAATGATAAGGCGGTCTTCAAGGGAATCATTCAAGCCGGAGAACGTTTTGCGTTAACCCTGTGCAATCCGCCATTTCATGCCTCTATTGCTGAGGCGAGCGAAGGTACAAAGCGTAAGGTGAATAATCTGCAGCTCAATCGGGGTGGCTTGGTAAAGGCTGCGCCTAAGCTGAATTTCGGTGGTCAAGGAGCTGAACTTTGGTGCCAAGGCGGTGAACGACAGTTTTTAGCGACTATGATCCGTGAGAGCCAAATGTTTGCAGATCAATGCTTATGGTTTACCAGTCTAGTGTCGAAGAAGGAAAACCTGAAACCTTGTTATCAAGCCTTAGCGCAGTTGAAAGTCGATACTGTGAAAACGATTGAGATGCAGCAGGGCAATAAAATTACGCGGGTTTTAGCGTGGAGTTTCCAGTCAGCAGTTAAGCGCAAAATCTGGCGCGGTGAACACTTAGCCCGTTAAGACTTTTGAGTATGACCCAATTAAGTACTGCTAACAAAACAGGCGCCAATGGCGCCTGTTTTGATTAAAGGTAAAAATAACCACTGTTACTGCGGCTTTTCTTCCTGATGATCACGGCGGAATAACGCCCACTCTTCCATGGCTTCACCGTTTGGCAAGGTACAGATGCCATGCTCACCTTCGGTGGTTTTCTCTATTGCTAAGCTACCACCCAGGGAGATGCAATACTCAGAGGCGGGATTGGCAATTTTAACTTGCGCAGCAGGCTTTTCAGCTTCGCCGCAACCCACGAGTGCCACAGTTGCCAGCAGTAAAGTTGCAGCAAGCGGTAATAGGACTTTCATAGATCCTCCTTGAACACTTATTTACGCCCTAAAATTCGCAGAATGCGGAGGAATAAGTTGATGATATCCATATACAAAGCGGCTGCGCTATCGATGGCATTATCTATGGTTTTCGGAATTTGATTCGCCCGTCCCCAGTCGTAACCTATATACCCGCAGAAAATCAGCACGACGATCCAATCTAAAATCCCGTGGTGGGTATTAAAGATAAACACTTCAATCAGTTCGACGACGATGACGAGTATCAAAGCAATCGTGAGTGCGCCGGAAATTTTTTGGAAAAAGGCGGGAAAGAGTGTGCCTAAACACATCATGGCAATGGTCACTAGGCCTGTGATGCGAATGGCTTCCGTCACTAACTCAGGGTCGTATTGACTGACTACCATATTGATAATCAAGCCGAAGGGGACGACTACAAAGTTGTAGCCAATAAAGCTGACGACGGGATTGCTCGATTTTTGAAACAGATAAATCCCGAAAAAACAGGAGGCAAAATAGCCGATAAAGAAAATCCAAGGATTCACGCTGGCAATCGCTTCTGGGTCGATATTGGTGACCATCCAATAGTTAACCGCAAAACCCCAAATCAGCGTGAGGCCGATAACGAGGTTGTACATGCCTGCGCCAACGATGGGATCGTCTGTGGTCATGCGATCAAATACACTGTTTTCCGAATCCATATGTTTTCCTTGTGATTTCCTTATGTTAACTGGTCGTTCAGCCTCACCAGCGTCGAGCTAAGTTAAGGCAAGTAAAGCCGTTTTTCAAGCGAGAATATCTTAAGCCTGAGTACCACAGACACTGCAGTTGGCGTGTTTCGGTAGTTTCATCTCACGAAACTCCATCGTCATTGCATCGATCATCAAAATGCGGCCCGCTAAGGTTTTACCCATACCAGTGATGACCTTGATGGCTTCAACCGCCTGCAAGCAACCTATCATGCCGACGACAGGGGCTAGGATGCCCGACTCGACGCAGCTGAGTTGTTGCTCGCCAAATAGGGCGCTAAAGCAATGATAACAAGGTGTTTCGCTGTGATAATCGAACACTGTTACCATGCCTTCCATGCGAATCGCCGCAGCGGACACTAAGGGCACTTTATGCTTAAAACAGCTGAGGTTGAGTTGTTCGCGCACACTGACATTATCGGTGCAGTCGAGCACTAGATTGTGATTGGCGACAAGGGCGTCAATCTCATGATCATCTAATACTGCATTGATAATGTTGATCTTAATAAAGGGATTGAGCAGACTCAGGCTCTGTTTGGCCGATTCGACTTTTGGCTGGCCGACATTGGCATCTTGATGCAGCACTTGGCGCTGCAGGTTAGAGAGTTCAACGTGATCAAAATCGACCAAGGTCAGCTCGCCAATCCCTGCAACTGTGAGGTATTGGCTGGCGGCGCAGCCTAATCCGCCTGCACCTATCATCAACACTTTCGCTTGTTTTAGGTGTTCTTGGCCGTCGATATCCATGGCTTTGATGGAGATCTGACGGCTGTATCTTAAGAGTTCGCTGTCGCTAAGAATATCGTCAGGCACATTCATGGAGATTTTCCTAGCAAAGCACGCTGTTAAAGGGCTCGACCGTCACTTGCGTGCCAGCGGCTGTATCTCCTTGGAATTGCTCCAATAAAACGAAACAGTTTGCTAAGCTCATCGAAGTCAACATGCCAGAACCTTGGCTACCGGTAATGGCAACTTCAAGTTTACCTTGTGCATTACGGCTTAAAACGCCCCGTTGATATTCGACGCGGCCTGGTTGTTTACGCACAGGCGTGGTGAGCGCAGCGTCTAACATCAAAGGTGCAACTGGGGTTAACCCCTGCATCTTGTTCAGTATTGGCCAAACGAGTTTGTAAAACGTCACCATAGAAGACACGGGATTCCCCGGTAAACCACAGAATATCGCTTTGCCTATTCGGCCCATGGCAAAGGGCTTGCCTGGTTTGATGGCGAGTTTCCAGAAGGTAATTTTGCCTTCCTCATCAAGAATTTGTTTAGTGAAATCCGCTTCACCGACCGACACGCCACCCGAGGTTAATACCATGTCGGCTTGGCTGGCAGCATGGCGAAATGCCTGACGTATGGCTTCAGGATCATCGGCTATTACGCCTAAATCGAGCCATTCCACATTAGCGCGGCTGAGTAAGCCTTGGATCGAGTAACGGTTTGAATCGTAAATTTGTCCTAGGGCTAATTCGCTGCCAACGGGACGTAGTTCATCGCCAGTGGAGAAAAAGGCCACTTTAAGCTGACGATAAACTCGCACTTGGCTAACGCCAATAGTGGCTAACACCCCGAGTTCGGCGGCACCAATTTGAATGCCAGCACTGAGCACTTTAGTGCCTTGGGTGAGTTCTTCACCGCGGCAACGCACATTGGCGCCTTGCGCCCTAGGATGGCGGATATGAATAATCTCACCTTCAACCTCGGCTTCTTCCTGCATTTGCACTGTGTCATAACCTGTAGGCACAGGCGCGCCCGTCATGATCCGCACGCAGGTATTAGGTTTGGCTTCACCTTTAAAACCATGGCCAGCGAAGGAACTGCCGATAAGGCGCAATGCGGTCTGATTGGTTTGCGTATTTAAGTCGACAAAACGGAAGGCGTAGCCGTCCATAGAGGAGTTGTTAAAGGGCGGCAGGTCGATGCAGGAAGCTAAATCTTCTGCTAGGACGCGGCCAAGGGCATGGGGAAGCAATACGACTTCGGTGTCTGACACTGGGCTAACTTGCTCGAGCAAAAGGGGAATAGCTTGATCTGGATGCATTAAGCTAGGTTGCGAACAAGGATCGGCTGTTACGGACATTAGGGTCTGCCTTATATGCAATGGGTCGTAATGACGCTGAATGAATTTCCACCTGATTATGACTGGCTATTATGCCACGGTGATCTGGGATGGCTATGATTTGCATGTGAGTTTCTGTGATAGGCCAGTCAGTTTTTTCTGCCACTTTGGGCGATAACCTCGCTAGAAGTCACACAATTTACTGCGCTAATTCGAGGGTTGAACGCGAGTCGATGAACAAATGAAAATCATTTTTATCAATGAATCATTAACTTAGCAATAAATCCAAAGGTAAATTTTGTTGCTTTTGTCGACCCCCTTGATGACAATGTCCCCTATGATTCAGTTCGAATGCAAAAGAGGATTTACTATGCTGTCTGCAACTATGATCGAAAAGTTGAATGAACAAATTAATATGGAGTTCTTCTCCTCAAATTTATACCTGCAAATGAGTGCGTGGTGTGAAGATCAGGGATTTGAAGGCGCAGCTAAGTTTATGCGTGAGCACGCGGATGAAGAAATGGGCCATATGCGTCGTCTGTTCACGTATGTGAGTGAAACCGGTGGCTTACCTTTGTTAGGTGCGATTGCGGCGCCGCAGTCACAGTTTGATTCTTTACTGGCGTTGTTTGAATTAACCTATGAGCATGAGCAGCTGATTACCCGTCAGATCAATGCCTTGGCCCATGCCGCATTTTCGAATCAAGATTACTCAACCTTTAACTTCTTACAATGGTATGTCGCTGAGCAGCATGAAGAAGAAAAGCTGTTTAAGTCGATTGTCGATAAGATACGTTTAGTGGGCGAAGATGGTAAGGCACTGTTCTTTATCGATAAAGATTTAGCTAAGCTAGCCTCTAAGGGTGGCGAAAGCATAATGAACGGTCAAGGCCAACAACAGGCTTAAGTTGCTTTTAATAACAAAAAGGGGCCAAGCCCCTTTTTGTTTGGTTTACGCTTAGAATTGATAACGTAAATTGAGCTGGTAGCTGAGGAAGTCATTCGGCTCAATATCCACATACTGATACCCCAAGCCAACTGACCAAGCGTCACTCACTTGATAGCTAAACCGCACTCCGGCATACCAATCAGTGCCATCGAGTTCTGTGGTTAAACGGCTATTGCCCATAGTGCTACTGATATCCGCTTGCCATCGAAATAATCCGATAGGTACTTCAAACCGCCAAGCATCATGCTGCAGTAAGGTTAAACGCAATCCCAACATCACGCCATCAGCCAGTACGGGGGTCACGGCTTTGACCTGCTCATGATATTGCGCCGGAGTCAGACTTGCGCCCTCAATCCGCGCACTTCCATTACCAAAGTCGGCATAGCCTAATTCGATTGCCACCATGGGAGTCCATTGATAACCCACACTTAAGCCAAACGCAGTATCTTTGTCATCAACCGATGTCACTACGCCAGCTGCAGCGTCAGACTGTAACTCTCGTCTGCCGCTATCAGCCTGAGCTTGGCCGACAAAGCCCTCGGCATACCAGTTATCAGCGGCATTCGCTTGAGTCACTGTGCTGGCGAGCAACACAGCCCCCAAGACCACTTTATGTAATTTACGGCGACGGATTAAACCCGTCGTAATGAGCAATCCTAATGCCCACAAGGACAGACTGCCGCCACCCGATTTGTTATCAATCACCACCTCTTGATAGGCCTTAACGGTAATTAACACTTGCCCGGTTGCCTCACCGCCCAACCCATCGCTAATCTGATAACTCACAGTATCGACACCATCGAATCCTGTTTTAGGGATATAACGCAGCTTGTTAGTCTCAATGGATACTGTCCCTTGCTGCGCGGTTGCGCTGACTAAGGTTAAAGCATTGCCATCTGGATCGCTGTCATTACTCAACACATCGAGTAGCAAGCTCGTTCTGTCGTCGGTTGCGGCGCTGTCGTTGACTGTCGTTGGCGCGGTATTGCCACTCACTACCACAGTCAACTCACTACTCGCAGTGCCACCTTTTCCATCGGTAATGCTATACACCAGCACATCAGTACCGATGAAATCGGTTGCTGGCGTGTAACTTAGCTGCTGATTAGCCAAGATGACGGCGGTACCAAACTCGCTAGTCACTTGTGTAACTGTCAAGGCATCACCATCGCTATCGGTATCATTGGCGAGCACATCAACATCGAGGCTCTGATTCCAAGGTAAAGAGGCCGTATCTGGGTTCGCCACCGGTAAATGGTTGCCATTGAGTATCACGGACACGCCACTTGGATCGACGATAGTACGGTTAGCGATGCCATCGTCATCGTTTGGTCCACCATCTTCTATGGTTAACTGCACACACCAATGGCCTTCAGTTAATCCAGAAGTCCAACGACTGTCTCCTGGTGGAGGACAGAAACCACGCTCACCTTCACTACTGGCGACACTATTGCGCGTATCAATCACAAAATCCTTCCAACCATTTTGGGCTTGATACTTACGATATACCGCATTGGCAGGAACTGGCGAACGTTGTGGTATCACCAGACTGTAACTCTGCCCTTGTTGTGGCAATCCCGTCGCGATGAAGTCAAAAATACCGCCGACATTGGCCGCTATGCTGTCTTCTGGGACAAGATCAGGTAATAGTTGAATACCACTTTGCTCTTGCATCAGTGCAATATTACCTAAGCGTAAGCACACGCCAGCCTGCCCTTCAGCCAAGAAGTACACAGGCTGCAATTCACCTTCGGGCATAATGTTACAGTCGTTAATCGCATCCAAGTAATCAGGAATACCGTCATCATCTGAATCGGTAAAGCCTTCTTGAACATCTGGGATCAAATCACCGTCTGTGTCTGCGCCTGTCAATATAGGTAGGCTTGAACGTACAACAATGTAGACTTGTTCTGTGGTTGACAGCGCTGGCAAACCATTATCAGTAACCGTCACACTCACAGGGTAAATGCCCGGCAGTACAGATACTGGAGAGAAGAACATGCCCGCATCATCGGATTGTAAGTTCAGCGAACCGCTTGCCCATGTTGACGCTAGGCTGTCCTGCATATTGGCATCACTGATATCAGCATCAATGCGTACATCACCGCCATTTTGCGCCACAATAAATTGGTGCACTCCCGCTTGAGTCACATCCAACGTTACCTTAGGCGCAATATTCGCTTCGGTGATCAACACCTGGGTTTGCTGCTTACTGCCCAAGTTCAAGCTAGGATCTAGACTAATCAGCACATCCTCATCCCCTTCGACCTCACCATCTTCAAAGGTGCTAAAGCGGATCTCAGCTTGTTGGCCCGATGTCACTTCGACCACCCCATCAACCAAATCATGATCACCGCTACCTGCAGAGCCTGAAACGGTATAAGGCACAGAAAGTGGATATACGGGTGCGGCGCCATTAAGGTGCACGCTCACTACCACCTCATTGCCCTCACCGACAAGTTGATCTTTACTCAAGGAAATCAAAGGATGCACTTTCACCTTTTGTGCTTTAATCGCCTTATTACCATCGCGATCAATAGCTTGCCAGTAAGCTAAGTAGCTGCCTGGTGCGAAGAACAGACTCTTATTCACCAGAGAAACGGGCAATGGATGACCGTTACGATCGACCGCTTTTGCGAAGCCGAGCTCAACGCGAGTAAATAGGCCCGTCGCATTCACATCGACATCGTCAGGCAAAGTGATCACGGGCTGATTGTCCGACTCAGTGCCTTCAATCAATACATTCACTTTGGCACTTGCACGCCCTTTATTGCCATCACTGATGGTATAGCGAAGTGCCACAGGCCCGACATAGGCTTCAGGCGCAGTAAAACTCAAGCCCTCACTAGTGATTTGCACACTGCCGATATCCGCAGCCGCGCCATCAATCGTTAAGGTATCACCATCGACATCAACATCGTTCGCGAGCACCGCAAGCGCATACATATCGTTGGCGGTACTTGTTAAGGTGTAGTCGTCATCAACCGCCTGCGGATCATCATTCACTGGCGTGACGTTAATCGTGACAGTTGCAGGCTCGGAACTCAGCTCGGCATCCTTAGCAATAAAGCTAAACATGTCTGTTCCATTGAAATCCTTCTCAGGGGTATACAGCCAAACAGTGCCATGTTGCTCTAAGGTGCCGGATTCTGGCTGACTCACCACTTCATAGGTAAGCGGGTCGTTATCTGCATCTACGGCCGTTAGGGTTATCATCACAGAACCGTCTTCCTCTAACGTCACAGTTGAGCTTGTCGCTACAGGCGCATTATTGGTATTGGTCACTGTGATGCTGAAGCTTTGCTCTGCCGTTAAGCCGTCAGTGTCTGCCACCCGTAGTGTTACTGGGTGTGCACCTACATCGCTATTGCTTGGCGTGCCGCTTAACAAGCCAGTAGCCGCATTAAAGCTCAACCAACTCGGTTTAGTCACTGTGCTGAAGGTCAGTACATCACCCACATCAGTATCCGCGGCCACAAGGGTGTAGCTGTACGCGGTATCTTGCGTTGCTGTGGTAACCGCCGTTGAACTAATGGTCGGAGCATCATTGACGTTGGTCACTGTAATACTAAAGGATTGTTCTGCTGTTAAGCCGTCAGTGTCTGTCACCCGCAGTAATACGGCATGGCTACCCACATCCGCATTGCCTGGCGTGCCACTTAACAGTCCAGTGGCAGCATTGAAGTTCAACCAACTCGGTTTAGTCACTGCACTGAAGGTCAGTACATCCCCCACATCAGTATCCGCAGCCACAACGGTGTAGCTGTACGCGGTATCTTGCGTTGCTGTGGTCACCGCCGTTGAACTGATGGTCGGCGCGTCGTTGACGTTCGCTACACTTAAATTAAATGCAGGTAAACTCGCTGACAAAGTGCCATCAGAAACACTAATAACAATACCGTTTGTCATACCGACATCTTGATTGGACGGTGTACCTGACAGAGTGCCTGTTGCTGGGTTAAAAGTCGCCCACACTGGTTTATTTAGGATGCTAAAGCTTAGTGTCTCTCCCGGAGAATCAGTCGCTGTAGGCGTAAACAGATACGAAGCACCTTGGTTAATGGTTAATATGGGTGAACCCGTAATCGTGGGCGCAGAATTGGATGGCTGAGGTGTCACACTGTTTGATGCCGCAGAAACAGCACTTGTCCCTGCAGCATTAGTTGCGGTAACGGTAAAGGTGTATGCAGTGCCATTAGTTAACCCGGGGAAATTAATGGGCGAACTCGCGCCCGTTACAGTAGCACCGCCGGGGTTGGCAGTAACGGTATAACCACTAATTGCCGAACCGCCATTGGAAGCCGGTGCAGTAAAGCTGACCTGCGCTGAGCCATCGCCTGCTGCTGCGCTAACAGCGGTGGGAGCACCTGGCAGCAGTGTGTTGGTCAGGCTAAGGTCGTTGCCATCACCACCTGCATAGCTGGTAATTAAGTTGCTGGAATTACCGCTGGCAACAAAGGCGCCGCCCTCAGCAATACCCGAGAAGGTGCCACTAATCGCATCTGCACCATCATTGGTAATCACTGTATAGCTATCGCCGTTGGCGGCGACATAGCTGTGAGTAGCTGAGATGTTGGCGCCTGATAATGATACTGTTCCTGCCACATTCAACCTATCGTATTGCATGACAGCAGTCGTGCCGGCGATATCCAATAGTAGATTACCACCGGAATTTATCGTTAATCCGTTAGCAATAGAGAGAATGCCGATACCCGAATCACCCGGCGCCAGGTTGCCGCCGCTGTTGATAACGACACCCGGCGCGGTACCCAACCCGCCCAGGGTTGCGCCCGATGCGACCGTCACATCAGAGCTGGTAGAATTGGAACCATTCACGATCAAACTGCCTGCAGACACTTGAGTTGAACCCGTGTAACTATTGGTACCTGTGAGTTTGAAAGTGCCGCTACCATTTTTGGTAATGCCGGACACATTTGTAGAAGAAATTACACCCGAGAACGTTGTGCTGCTGTTGTCACCGCCGGTGGTTAAACGATAACTCAACACGACATTACCGGCGCCCGCAATGGAACCAATGGTTTCGTTACCAGCCGGCAAGCTCAGGGTTGCGCCTGCGCCCACCGTCACCGGGACAGTATCGGCAACGGCGCTACCGCCAGCGAGTGCTAAACCGCCTGCAGCAACGTTGATCGCCCCGGTTGCCGTATTGGTGCCGCTGAGGGTCAATACGCCTGCACCGCTTTTGGTCAAACCGCCCGTGCTACTGATAACACCGGATATTGTCATGGCATTGTCGTTAGTGATCGTTGCGTCACCGGCCAGCACAATGGCGTTAGTAACCGTCTGGGCACTACCGGTAAGGGTTAGCAGGCTGGAAGCATTGATTGTGACTGCGCCTGAACCCAGGTTAGTCGAATCCGCTACTGTTACTCCGTTAGTACCAGAAATAGCCAGCCCACCGGAGAAACTATTGGTACCGCTTAGCGTTAAATTACCGCCACTGGTTTTGCTAAGTGCCCCTGCGCCGCTAATATTGCCTGACAATGTCAGGATTTGTGCTGCACTCAATACCTGAATGCCACCGCCACTGGCCCCCAGCACTATGGGGTTATCCAGATTAAAACTGGCCATGTTGTTGCCCAGAACACCGCCATTCAGGGTGAGGGTTCCTGTAGAGAAAGCACTATCGCTGCCAATCCACAATTCACCCGCTGTGACAGTGACATCGCCACTGTGACTATTGTTGTTTGTATTCGTCAGGATTAAGCGACCAGCACCGGTTTTGGTTAAAGCGCCCGCACTGCTCAATTCACTGCCCAAAGTTAACCGGTCACCGCTGCCATTGGTCAAACTGAGGCCGCCCGCCAGGGTGAAAGTACTGCCGGTAATAGAGGCAGTGCCCAGCGCATCTGCATCTATCGTAATGCCCGCTGGAACTGTTAAAGGCGCGCCCAAAGTGATAGTGGTGCCGTTCAATCCCACCGCGAAATCAACAGTACCGCTAGCCGCTACATAATTGAGCGCCTCACGTAGGGACAGGCCGCCGCCATCGACCAGATCAACCCCCAGGCTGCCGTCGATAGTCGCATCAGCACCTGAGTCAGCATTCGTGGTGACTGTGACCGGGCCATCGATAGTGACCGCCAAAGCCGCCGAGGCACTGCTGACATTAGCTGCCGCATCAGTTGCCGTTGCCGTAATGTTGTGGATGCCATTGGCCATAGCGCCAGCGGTAAAACTCCAGTCGCCGGAGCCATCCGCCGTTGTAGTACCCAAAGTTCCGCTCAGAGAAGAAATTACTGTCACTGTGGCATTGGCTTCTGCCGTGCCGGTAAAGGTAGGGGTATTGTCACTGGTGTTATTATCTGTATTGGATACACCTGTATCAGAGCCTGCATCCAAATCAGGGGTGGAAGGTGCAGCGGGGACATCGCGATCCACACTGTGGGAAGTGCCACTATTGTAAGCTGCTATACCATTGCCAGCCGCATCTGCAATATTGGTTGAACCATTGAGATTTAACTTGAGCGTGCCCGTACCACTAATGGTATTAATGGTGACGTTTACGGTGGAGCCTGACACTGCCGAAACACTGGCAATAGTGCCTGCCGCCGTTCCCGTCGTAACCAGTGCGAAGTCATCAGTCGAAATGTTGTTTACCGACTCATCAAAAGTAACCGCAAAGTCCATGCTTGCCGCATTGGCTGCCGGCGAACCGCTGGGGGCGATGCTGGTGACGCTGGGGGCGACTGCATCAACTAATACCGAGGTTGTTGCCCCCACGCTATTGAGAGTCAGGTTAGCATTATTAGAAGCTGAGTCTCGCAAGGTACCGCCATTCGCGCTCAAAGTGCCGACAGCAATACCATCTGTATCAGACTCTCCCGCTTGAACGGTGTAACGGAATAATAATGCACCGGTTCCCGAACCACTTTGATAAGTTGCTTGACGAGTTGTCGCGCCAACAGTAATGGATAATTGTGGTGTACCGCCTCCGGTATTGACGGTGACGTTTTCACCGAAGTTAATGGTGAAGTTCAAGTTTTGTCCTGCGGTATAAGTAGCATTAGCCGGAACAGTGACGGACGTAACTGCTGGCGCAGTTGCATCAACTAATACCGAGGTTGTTGCCCCTACACTATTGAGAGTCAGGTTAGCATTATTAGAAGCTGAGTCTCGCAAGGTACCGCCATTCGCGCTCAAAGTGCCGACAGAAATACCATCTGTATCAGACTCTCCCGCTTGAACGGTGTAACGGAATAATAATACACCGGTTCCCGAACCACTTTGATAAGTTGCTTGACGAGTTGTCGCGCCAACAGTAATGGATAATTGTGGTGTACCGCCTCCGGTATTGACCGTCACATTGTCATTGAAATTAATAGTGAAATCTAAATTTTGACCTGCGATATAGGTTGCGTTCGCAGGAACGCTAACGCTATTCACAGTTGGTGCGACGCCATCGACAATAATCGCTTTATTTGCACCTAATGAATTGGCTGCCCCCGGGCTTGCCAGCGTCAGGGTTGCGTTGTTAGCCGCAGCATCGCGTATTGTACCGCCGTTCAAGGCCAGCGAATTGGTCGCCACATAATCCAAATCAGTTGTAGTGTCACCCGCCTGAACTGTGTAGGTACAGGTCATGCTAGTGCCAGTGCCGCTCGCGCAACTCGCTACCCGGTCGGTAGTGCCGGTTTCCAGCTCCAATTGCGGCGTGCCGGTCACTATCACAGATTCATCAAAGTTGACCTGAATACTAATTGCATCACCTACTTTGTAGGTGCCATTGGCAGTACTGGAGTTAACCGAGGTTATTGTGGGGGGAGTGGCGTCGGGGGAAGCCACTACAACATCGAATGTTCGATTGGTGGCATTGCCAGAGCGATCTGTAGCGGTGATGGTAATAGTGGAGGTTCCAACGGATGCCCCCGTCACCGTTACAGTGCGGTTTGCACCGCTCCCTCCCAACACGACATTTGCCAAAGGCACTGCGGTGGTATTGGAACTGGCGCGAGTGACATTGATGCTAGCCACCGGCGTATAGTTGTCACCAACGGTAAAGGCAAGTGCGCCGGTGTCGCCCCCTGTAACTATATTTTGATTAGAGATGGCGCCGATGGTTGGGCCTGTATTATCAGCTGGCTCAGCCTCAAAACTATTCAGTGTCATGTAGGTAAGATTAGATCCACCCGCATTGACAAAAGCCAAACGAAACTTCGTTAAGTTCACGCCGACAAAATTTGACAGCTGACTTCCAGATATAAAAGTAAAAGTATTTGCAGCACCCGTATCGCTTGTAATGGCTGTTGATTCAATAGTCCCGCCACCAGAGACATAACCTATTACCTTCACGCTACTGAAAGTGTGGCTGCCCGGAAACTCGCCCGCAACAACATTGGCCAGCTGAAAAGCACCACTACTTCTGCGCACTTCAATATGATTTGTACCGCTGACAGTTTCCTGAGCAACTGCAAGGCCACCAGCTGTCTTTAAAAATGCGTTGGTATCGCCCCCAAAGTAATTCGCCAAGGCAACAGTCGTTCCGCTATAACCATTGTTGTGCATAAAACCGCAAGCAATGTAGTTACCCGACGAAAGCGAACCATAATTATAGTTCTGGCTTGGACTGTTATCCGGGCAATGACTTGGATTACCAGGTTGAACATCCGCATCAGGAGTATTTCCGTTATAGGTAAAGTTGAGCAAGTTATAGGTCGCCAGCACAGCCGAAAAATCCTTCAACGCCTTTTCCGAAAACGCCAATTCCGTTTCAATATTGCCGCGCTGGATTTCCAAATCCCAATCGCCCTGCTGCTGGATATTACCGGTTAAGTCATTGGACGCCGCCACATCAAGGTGGGTATTACGCTGCACAATATCCAATAATTCTTCACCAGCTTCAGTGGATGCCAAATCACAACCGTACAAAAGTAAATCGCCGCCTTCGCGCACTGCGCCATTCAGGGCAGCAAAGGTTTCTACTTCCGTTTTAAGTGTTTCTGCAGAGATTGTAGAATTGCCCAGTTGCAAACTACCGGCCCGGGCGTGAGACACAATATGAACCGCCGTAAGGTTCTTATAATTCGCCAAAATAGATTTCAACTGCGTAAGTCCCGCAGCAGACGATTCTATTTCAACAATATCAACGCCCGGTTTTACCGCGCGATAAAACTGCTGTTTATCAGGCACCGCCGAATCGATCACTACCATTTCACTTACAGCAACGGCACTGACAATATCCAGCTCATCCTCTGCCAGAATCCGACGCTGTGCAGTTTGAGGTGAAAGGATGCGCTTATTGTCAGAATAAGCCGGGTTGTAACCCGCAACTGCAGTGCTCAGGTAGCTGCGTTGGTAAGTGCCGGCAGTCTGCATCGGTACACCATATAGCCCCAGAGGCAACAACAGAGAGGAAAAACTGGTAAGGAGTGTTTTATTCATGATGGTAAATTTCCATTGCTGTTCGCAGAAGGCGTTGGTGTTTTCTTACTGGCAATGATATTGGCAGCAGTACCTTTGGTATCCTGCCAAAAATCCATCTCCTGATACTTAATGAACAAATCAGGCGGTAAAATACTGCGACGGGTTTTGAACTCCACTTTCTTTTTCACTGTGTGCAATCCTTTAACTCCCAGCTTTTGATCAAATTCGCTCTCTTCATAGCTCACATTATTAAAATCATGCTCAAACGCCGGCTCATCAATAAAACGATAAATTAGCTCGATAGTTCGCGCAGGATGTTGTGTGAGCAGGTCGTAATCCACTAATAACAAGCGATCAGAAAATTCGCCGTAGTAGGCTTCTTTCAAAGCAGTCCATGCGCTACCAACAGTGCCACCACCGTTGATAAGCGAATCGCATCGGCTATACACGGTACCGCGTGAGGCGGCACTAAACATCCGGCTGTAATCAAAAGGGTTTTTACGGTAGATGGCTTCAAAACTGTCCATAATCCAAGCCGGATTACGTACGCAGCAAATCACTTTAAAATCGTCAAACAACTCGACCAATTGGTGCAATCTGGCTGTCCAGTGCCGGTTGGTGTCGAACAACACCGGCTGGTTTTTATCGGTATAATAGGCATCGATCAAGGCTCTGCAAATCATCTTACGTTTTGCTTCATCAAAAAACGAATAGGATTCGCTGGCTGCGCCCATCTGCTCCAGCACACCATTAACCAGCCCAGCTACCGGACTGCTCATCGCGGCATGAAAACGTGGATTCTGTTTGAGGATACCAGCCAGCAGGGTTGAACCTGAGCGTGGTAAGCCGGAGATAAAGTGAAACTGCTGTGACATAAGAGAGTACTTTTAAGTTGTTGAAGAATTGTTGTTTTAAATGTAACAAAACGCAAGTGTTATTCAGTGCATATTCAGTCGTTTCTGGATTAAAGTCTGGTTGTAGGGCCGATTCGAGATTAGGTAGATCATGCCAGTACTCCTGTGTAGCAATGGAGAAGGCTTGCAAGGTAGGATGTGCTGTTTGATACTCGGCCCTTGCAGCGCAAAGGCAATACATCCCAACCGCCCAGACTCCCTTGACGATAATCACGCTGATTTACGTGGGGTAGCCAGTCTTGCAGCAGCAAAGCATTCAGCTCTTGCTGTAAACTAAGGGAGTTTGGAACTTGAGCTAATAGGGCAAAAGAACAGATATCCATATCCAACCGCTTAATTTTCACACTAAAAATAATTAGTCATCCAAGACTAGCACAAAGATGTAAGCATACAAGTTACGGGAATAATCATCATAGCGACCACTGAGAATTACCCTGCTCATGCGTCAATCGCAGGCGTTGTTCAGCATACAAAGAATAAGAAATACCCAATGTTTTACTGGAAGACTATCGATACGCTCCTGCTCGACATGGATGGCACGCTGTTAGATTTGCACTTCGACAACTGTTTTTGGCTGAGTTTAGTGCAACAGGAATTAAGCAGGCAACGGAGTCTGAGCAAGGACGAAGCGCAGCAGTTAGTCGTAAATGCCTATGAGAGAGTCGTCGGCACACTCGATTGATACTCCTCGATTATTGGCAGGAGCAGCTACAACTCGACATTATGGGTTTGCATCGCACTTTAGTCGATTACATGCGACATAAGCCAAGTAGCGGCCTCTTTATCGACGGCGAATCCATCATCAATACCGGTAAACTTGCTGGCGCGACTATCAATTTTTGATTGAAACTCTGATAGTACAAAGCCCGTAAAAGCCTTTCATTTATTTAGCATTTATAACTATCAAGCTTCTGATGTGTGTTGTAAGTGTTTATTTAATAAAAATTAAATCATGAGGCCCAACTTTATACGTGTATATTATGCGGGCAATAATCTATAACAAAAAAGCAGCCTAGGCTGCTTTTTTGCTATTTATTCTTCAATTCTTTTTGCTATTAGTTGCTAGCTTTCAGCATCTTAGATATTCACGCATCTATCTTGGTAATCGTGGTTGAGCAGTGCTGTGTGCTTGATGTGCAGCAAGGGCGTGATCTCGTCGAAGGGCAGCGGTTTAGAGATCAAATATCCTTGGGCAAAGTGGCAACCTAGATCCCGCAGGAAGTGCCACTGGGCTTCGGTTTCTATGCCTTCGGCCACTAACTCCATTTCGAGGCTTTGCCCCATCATGACGATGGCTTTGACTAAGTTAGCATTAGCGTTACTTTCGAGGGCATTTTCCACAAAGCTACGATCGATTTTAATCACTGAAATAGGGAATTTTTTCAAATAACTCAGGGAAGAATAACCTGTGCCAAAGTCATCGATATAGATTTGCGAGCCTAAATGGCGAATCGATTCGAGCGTGCTCAAGCAGTGGCTAGCATCGCCCATCAGCATGCTTTCTGTGATCTCAATATGCACATTGCGCGGGTTCACATGGTGGCGGTTAAAGCATTCCTGCAGCACTTGGTCGAATCCCATGCCGCGGGTGTTGATACATTGGCGGCCGGAAACATTAATCGCGACATTGATTTTTAAGCCACTTTTCTGCCACTGCCTGAGATCATGCATGGCTTGGTTGAGCACCCATTCGCCCATAGGTTCTATCAGTCCGGTTTCTTCGGCCAGCGGGATAAATTGATCCGGTGGGATCAGGCCAAAGTCAGGGTCTTGCCAGCGGATAAGGGCTTCGACGCTGCAGACCACTCCAGTTTGCATATCCACTATGGGTTGATAATGCAGGGCAAATTCATTTTGTGCTACGGCGCGGCGCAGGCGTTGCTCTAACTCCATCCGAGCGAACATGGCTTCATTCATGCCCGCGGTAAAGTATTTGAAATTATTACGTCCGGCATCTTTGGCTTGATACATGGCGGTTTCGGTATTGCGGGTGAGTGAGCTGGTATCCAAACCATCTTCGGGATAGACGCCGATACCAAAGCTGGCTGAAATCTGGATCTCGCGGTCATTTAAGTCAAACGGCATGCCTAAGGTTTCGATAATACGCGTTGCCATGTGTTCGATGGCAAGCTCGTTGGTCAGCCGTGGCAAGATAAGCACAAACTCGTCGCCACCGATACGTGCGATAAAATCGGTTTTCCCCGCAATGCCTTCTAAGCGCTTTGCGACATCTTTAAGTAATAAGTCGCCAGTGGCATGGCCTTGTACATCATTGATATATTTGAATTGATCCAAATCAATCAGCAAGATAGCCAGCTTGCGAGAGTCATGCTGCGCCACATGTATTTCGTGCTGCAGTCGTTCATTGAACAGCTTACGATTAGGTAGCCCAGTTAACCCATCGAAGTTGGCCTGATACCAAAGATCCTGCTCATATTGTTTACGCTTACTGATATCCATAAATAAACCAATATGTTGGATTATTTTACCTTGTTCATTTCGCACCACAGTAATCGCTAGATACTCGGGATACACTTGGCCATCTTTGCGTTTATTCCAAACTTCACCCTCCCATTTCCCTTCTTTTTGTAGTGACTCCCACATGGCGGTATAAAAGTGTTTAGGATGACGGCTAGAGCTGAGTAGGGAGGGACTGCGGCCTTTTACTTCTTCCAATGAATAGCCCGTAATGTGGCAAAAAGCGGGGTTGACCAGTTCGATATGGTTGTCGGCATCTGTCACCACTATGCCTTCGGCAGAGTAGTCAAACACAGCTGCAGCACGGCTTAGGGCGTGGTTCGCTTTTTGCCGTTCACTAATCATACGGTTCATGGCGCTGGCCATGCGGGCGAGTTCATCTGTGCCTGAGACGTGGATATTAATATTGAGCTGTGGATCTGCTGCCATTTGCTGCATGTCATTGGCAATCTTAGTGATCTTATCCATAAAATTGCGGATGATCTTTTGTCCAAGCCAAAGTGTGATGGTCGCGGTGAACAAAGCCGAGAACAAGTATAAGCCGAGTAAGATTAAGGTGTGGTTTTGTTGATATTCGCTCTGCTGCGCCATGTTCTTGGTGATATTTTGCGCCAGCAAATGTAGTTGATTGATACGCTGAGTGGTGAGATCCCACCACTCCTGGCTATCAATTGGATGTGGCGGCATTAATAGTTGGCTCATCGCTTGGCTTAATTTGTCCTCACTGGCAGGGACTTGCGCGATGGCTTTGATCTCCGCCATCGGCAAACCTTGCTGCTGCAGTTGCTGCAACTTGACCATGCTGAATTGGTATTGATTTATGCTGTCTTCAATGGTTTTCAGCGCCGCCTTAAATTCGGGTAGAGAACGAGTCTCGTGACTGAGTTCATCCAAATTAAGCTGAATCGTCGCAAGTGCTGCATTAAATTTTTGCAGTGAAATCTCACCGCCCTTAAGCAAATAGTCCTGAAAACTGCCCATTAAGCCACCGTAACCTAAGTAGGCATTAATATTTTGTGCCAGAGCGCTAATGCGAGTTTGTTGTTCAATTTGCTTGCTGATTTGCAGAATGCGTTGATTTTCTGGCGAATCTTGTAGGTTTTGCAGTAAGGACCTTCTATCGGAAATTGATGCATTACTCGCGTGCATCACGGCTCGCTCATATTCATACATAAAGGAGATTATGGTGCGGTAATCATTAATATTGAGTGACTTGCTGAGCAGTAATTGATTGATGGCACTTCGTTCTTTTACGGCCAACTCCTGCACCATAAGTAGGTTCAATAGATCGGTATAGGCACGGGACTGACTGATTTCGTTGGTTTGTAACTGTAATAACTGAATGAGCTGCAAAAGCTGAGTGTGGAATTGATTATAGAGTTCCGTAAACTGACTCAGTGTTTCGTCTGTGTGGTTTTGGTGAACGTTAGCGAGTTTGTTGCCTGTGAGTTTGAGTGCAACCAACAATGCGTTCATTTTGTTTGCTTCAATACTTTTAGGGTCGAGCGCCTCCAGAAGATGCTCTAAAGGCTCACTGTTCAGTAATGCATCGAGTGCTTTTGATCTAGTCGCTTGTTGCTGTAATAGCACTTCATCGGTTGGTCGCTGATTTGTACTTAGACCATATTCGTTTTGCAACTGATAGAGTAGATCAGTGATTTGTACCGTCGTTTGTACCGCAAGATGATTGTGCTTGGCCGAGTGTGATTCCTTTATCAAGTCATGCATGCGCGTCAGAATGAAAAAGCTCATCATTAATAATGGGACTAACGAAAACAGAATGAGCTTTTGCTTCAAACTGAGATGGTGTAGCGCTGACGGCATTAAAGATCACTCCACTCGTTCGCCTAGGCAGAAAAAGAAAATTCAACGTAATAACGTTGAATCCGAGTTACAAATAGGACTAGGCACAGGGTGAGGATATTTAACATAGGCGGCCAGCTACCGCGACCTTTAGTTTATGGATATCTAATCTAGGTCACGAAATTAAGCAAATTGTTATATATCATGCTAAGAGACTATTTTTATTAACCTATTTTGCACCTATCAAACAAGCATTTGCTTTGTCTGTGATGTGAAGCAGTATTTCATCATTCGAAAGAATGACTTGTTTAACTTGACCTTTCATCGGTTTTTTAGTGCATTAGGTGGAACGCGATTGTTAACGGTAAATCTACTTAAATAAAAAGGACGTTTGCCGCAGCTAAACGTCCTTCTATTTAAATCAATGCCCTAAATTCAGGCGATTGGCATGTTATCTAGCCGACATTGGCCAGCAATGATTTGCGATAAACGACAATATCTTCAATCGTTAACACGGGTATATTGTGCTGGGCACCGAAGGTAATAATTTCGGGCAAACGCGCCATAGTGCCATCGGTGTTAGTGACTTCACACAATACGCCAGCGGCTTTTAAACCCGCGAGTTGCATTAAATCAATAGTGCCTTCAGTGTGACCACGGCGGGTCAATACCCCACCCGGTTGGGCGCGAAGTGGATACACATGGCCAGGACGAGCGAGATCACTTGGCTTAGCGCCATCGGCAATCGCCGCTTTAATGGTGGTCACGCGGTCTGCGGCAGAAACGCCAGTCGTCACACCGACTTTAGCTTCAATACTCACAGTAAACGCCGTGCCGTATTGGCTCGAGTTGTTTTCCACCATAGGGGGTAACTCGAGGGCTTTTACTTTTGCATCGGGTAAACACAGGCAAACAATACCGCTACATTCACGGATGAGCATGGCCATTTGAGCGTTAGTCAGCGTCTCGGCAGCGAAAATTAAATCGCCTTCGTTTTCTCTATCTTCGTCATCGACAACTAACACACCTTGGCCTTGACGCAGGGCATTAAGACCCGCTTCAACGCGTTCGATAGCAGTACCAAAAGGAGCAAGTAAAGACTGATTCATGGTTAATATCCTTAAAAAATACGACATTGGAATATCCAGAATCAGGGCGTGCAGAAATACAACGTAATCAAACCAAATGGCTCGATTTTGCTGTAGCAATATCACTTCACTTGGGGTGAAGTTATTGCAAAACATGAGGCTAACACTGAGATATATCAGCGCATTGCACTGAGATACCACAATGTTGTCTTACATTCTCTTCCATCCGGACTCAGCACTGTCGCCATTAAAGCAAACAGTCCATTACCGTCGGCTCTGGAATAGTCAGTTTTGCACTAGGCAAAATCTAAGGCACCAGATCTGCTGACCCCGAAAGTGATTTCGGGCGCTCGCGGGCTTTGGGTGTCGCTCAGCAAAATAATCACTTAGTCGTTACCCATTTACCGCCGGTGGGGAGTTTCACCCCGCCCTGAGAATTTGCTTTTGAGCCATTTGCGCTCAAAAACGCGGTTATGTTGCTCTTATTTACCGCGAATGGCAACTTCTCGCGTTCAATGTTTGCGCTAGTGCACACCTGACCACTATCATACTGAACACATAAGCTAATTGACTTGCCGTCGCATTCTTCGACGGTCGTTATGGACGTCACAAGGACGTATAAATGCGCTCTCTGCTACTCACTTTAGGTATTGCTATGTTGTTATCCGCTTGTTCGACCTCCAAAGGGCAAGTACCTGCCCCGGTTGCTGAAAAAATTCCCCATGTGATGACTTTACATGGCGTAACGCGTACCGATGATTATTATTGGCTGCGTGATGATGAGCGCAAAGATCCTAAAGTGTTGGCCTATCTCAACGCTGAGAATCGTTATACCGCTGCTTATTTCAAACCATTAAAGCCATTGCAAGATGGTCTTTATAAAGAGTTAACCGAGCGTTTAGTCGCCGATGAGTCGAGCGTGCCGTACCAATGGCATCAGCACAGCTATTATCACAGATACCAAGAGGGCAGCGAATATCCGCTGATCAGCCGTAAGGGCGCCGATGGTGTTGAGCAAGTGATGCTCGATGTTAACGAGCGAGCTAAGGGCCATGAGTTTTATGGTTTAGGCGGCGCCAGTGTCAGCCCAGATGAAACCATGTTGGCCTTTGGCGAAGACGTCCTCAGCCGCCGTGTATATCACATCTATTTTAAAGACTTGGCTTCGGGCGACATGATCACCGACGTGCTTGAAAATACCGAAGGTCGCGTAGTGTGGGCGAACGACAACAAGCATGTGTTCTATATCGCCAAAGATCTAAAAACCTTGCTGGGCTATCAAGTGTATCGCCACGAGCTGGGCACTAAGCAATCGAGCGATGTCTTAGTGTATGAAGAACAAGACGATTCATTTTATATTTCACTTGGTAAAACCTTAGATGAGTCGCAAATTGTGTTGTTCCAAGAAAGCACCACGACGAGTGAAGTGTCTATTCTCGACGCCAGCGAGCCTTTAGGTTTATTCAAACCAGTGTTAGCGCGAGAAGAAGGTCACGAATACAGTGTGTCTAAGCTGGGTGATACTTATTACATTCTCACCAACTGGCAGGCGACTAACTTCCGTTTGATGAAAGTTGCCATCAAAGATGCGGCGGACAAATCTAAGTGGCAAGAAGTGGTTGCGCATAATCCCAATGCCCGTATCGAAGACGAGTTAGTGCTCAAGGATTATCTGATTATTCAGACCCGTGAAAACGGCCTAACGCGGATTAAAGTGATGCCGCTCAATGGTCAAAAGCCCTTCGAGTTGAGCTTTGATGAGCCTGCTTATGTGATGGGTTTAGAGATTAATTCCCAGCAAGACAGCAATAAGTTACGCATATTTTACTCCAGCCTAACGACGCCAGAAGCCGTATACGAATATTCACTGGTGAATCCCGATAGACGTGATTTATTGAAACAAGATCAAGTCTTAGGCGGCTTCGATGCCAGCCAGTATCGTGCCGAACGGATATTTGTGACGGCCCGCGATGGTGCGAAAGTGCCCGTCTCTTTGGTGTATCGCAAAGATAAATTCAAGAAAGATGGCACTAACCCTCTGTATCAATACGGTTATGGATCTTACGGTTACACAGTAGAACCCGATTTTTCTTCATCTGTTATCAGTCTGCTTGACCGCGGTTTTGTGTATGCCATCGCCCATGTGCGCGGCTCAGAAATGCTAGGTCGCCCTTGGTATGACAATGGTAAGTTGTTGAATAAGCAGAATACCTTCAATGATTTTATTGACGTAACAACGGCATTAACGGCGCAAGGTTATGGCGACAAAAACAAGGTTGTTGCCTCTGGCGGCAGCGCGGGTGGTTTGCTAATGGGCGCGATTGCTAACCAAGCGCCGGACAAGTATTTCGCCCTTGCAGCCCATGTACCTTTTGTTGATGTGGTGACGACTATGCTGGACGAGTCGATTCCGTTGACGACCAATGAGTACGACGAGTGGGGCAATCCGAACGAGAAAACCTATTTCGATTACATGCTGAGTTACTCGCCCTACGACAATGTCACTGAGCAAGAATACCCACACATGTTAGTGACGACAGGTTTGCATGATTCCCAAGTGCAGTATTTTGAACCCGCCAAGTGGGTCGCTAAACTGCGCGATGTACAGAATAAGTGGTACAAGATGGATGATAAGGTGTTGTTATTCAATGTGGATATGGAAGCTGGCCACGGCGGTAAGAGTGGTCGCTATCGCCAATACCAAGACACAGCCCAAGAATATGCCTTCTTCTTGAGTCTGTTAGGTATGGCGAAGTAGGTCATTCGCAAGTGACTGGCTCAGCCCTCTGGTATTTGTATTTAGTCCGCTGCGCGAACGGGCATTTATATACAGGCGTCACCACAGATGTCACACGACGCTTTAGCGAGCATCAGTCGGGTGGCATCAAATCCGCTAAGTATCTGCGCGGTAAAGGTCCGTTAACGCTGATGTATCAAGAGCAGGTTGGCAGTCAGGGTGATGCACTGCGGCGTGAGATTGCAGTTAAAAAGCTGAGTCGCAGTCAAAAGCTGGCATTGATTGAATCTGTCGAACATAGTGCGATATGAAAGAGCAAAATCCTGTTAAGTCTTTGGTATTTGAATACAATGATTAAGCACTGGAATGGCAGTGCTTAATAGCTTAATGATTAATTTCCATAATAAATCAAGTGGTTAAGATTTCATCGCCACCAAAGACTGGTCTGCATTGGGGTTAGAGAAGTAAGAATTGAAAGTTAAAAAATGCCACTGGCCGGTTTATTGCCGGATTTATTATTGGGGTGAGTCGATTTTTTCTTCTGCTGCTGAGTGATAAGTTTGTCTGCTATTGGTATTCTGAAATCCATTCAACAGTTTAAGAATGCCACTTACACAGATCTTTTCGCGCTCTCGAACTACATGTCCGGCCTTTTTCTATGCTTAATTTACAATCCCTGGTAGGGCTTCTCTTAAAAGTTCCAACTCCTTTTTGTTTGCTTTAATCCAAAGTTTTTTCAAGTTTGGTATCGAAGCCAAGATTTCTACTGTCTCTTTAGTCTTAATTACATTTGTTTCAACAAGATACAACGCAAAAATATTTTTATTTCCACGCAACTCGTCAATACTGGACAACTGTGGGTTTCCACTGAGGTCTAAAATTTTTACGCTGTCCAGCGTTGAAATGATAGAACCAAAATCTAACTTTTGACATTTATTTAAAGATAAGTAGCTTAAATTCTGGGTGTTTCCAGTAATTTCAGAGAGTTTGCTTGCATGGGACACACTTAATGATTCAACTGAGTCTGAGCATAAATTAATTGACTCTAATGAACGAACAATGGAGCAGTTTAATGAAATTGCGACATCAACTTTTAGATTAATAACTTTGGAGTTGAATATATTTACATGCTTAATCCCGTCAACCAATTCAGATGATTCATTTTGCTTAACATAACCTTTCCGAATGAATGCCATTATGGCTTTCCAATCATCTCGCTGCCACTCAGCGTTATATACATAATCCAATATTGGTAATATAGAATCGAAGGTAGGTAATGAATTTTCCCACCTCTGCCATTCTGAAACATTTTCTGGTGCTAACTTTATATATTTCTTAAAAGATGAAATGTCCATATTATCACTTAATTAAAATTGGGTTGTCGAATTCAGAACGTTGATCTCTTCTGGTATATTTTTGCATTTCTTTTGAGAAGCGGCTCTAAATTCTGATGATTTATTCTGTCACGCTATCCCTTTACTCACTCTTATTTGAGCTGACTAAAGCTTTAAAGCGAAGGTCACTCTTGCTCAGAGGGGTAAGTGCCTCGGCTTTGGTGAGATATTGCATAGTGATGTGGATAGCGTCTTGATGGTGACTAAATTCCCTAAAAATACGCTTTGCAATCAGCAGATTTAATTGATGTGCAGCTAATGAGGCATGCTCATGCTTTATCTGTAAAATAGCCTCTTCTAGGGAGATAGGGGGAATTTCTTCCAAGGTTATAAGAAAGGCTTTTGCGACAGTCCTGGCGTGTGAGAAATAGTCTGAGTGCGCATCTAAGGCGTAAATATGCTTGAAAATGTGTTTGGCTAGAGCTTTATTGCCGTTGCGATAAAAAGATTCGCCATCAAAACAAATATCCCCTAGTCCTTCCATTATCTGTCTAGGGTTATCCGATAGAGAAAGCGCTTCAATTTCTTTTTGGTATTCCGAAAACTGATCCATATTCTCGACCTTACTGGCAATACAGTGTGACTTTTCGACTATTGAAGTGGGAAGGCTGACAATCTTAGCAAATCCACAAGGTTAAAGCGTAACGGTCTGAATAAAATCAACATCATTTCTGCAAACTCAAGCTTAATTTCGGTATAAAAAATGCCACTACAAGGGGTTAGTGGCATAAATGCATAAGTCTGGCATACGCTTAAAAGGGTGGGTAGAAGACTGACATCTTGGCTGGGAACCGTTGCAACATCAGCCTCTACGCCGGGAAGAGGGTAAAACCTTTGGGAGTTGAGGGGTAAAACGGCGCGTTATTGCATGCTCACTGGGCCGTCGATTTTGTTAAATGTCACATCGCCAGAACCTGCCGCAAGAATCGTTAATCCCTTAGTGTTAAAGACATTAATATTGCCTGAGCCGTCTGTGATGGTCACAGCACTTTGCACATTGGCGACCTCTATGTTGCCCGAGCCGTCATCAATTGCGGTATTGCCGCGAATATCGGTCAGCTTGATGGCACCAGCGCCATCTTCAATGGTTAGGCTGCCGTTGATTTGGCTGATTTCAATATCACCTGAGCCATCCTCTATGTTGATATTGTTACCACCGTTGATAGTGAGTTCACCCGAACCGTCTTTGACGTTCATGTCTGACGTCATCTTGCTGATCAAAATAGCCCCTGAGCTGTCATCAATATCCAGTGTAAAGTTCGCAGGGACTTGCAGTTTTAGGTCTATATAGGGCGAGTCATTATTAGAATCTGTTTGCTCAAAGTTGGCCTTGAGCTTGGCTTTATTGGCTTTTTTCTCAAGGGTGAGAATGACTTTGCTGTCATCGTTGCCGTCCTTATTGCTATAGATGTCGGCGATGAGTTTAATTTGGGCTAGGCCTTCGACACCGATAATTTCGAGACTGCCTGCGCCAGTTTCTGCAATCAGGCCTTGTAAGTCTTGGCTATCGAGTGTGAGTTCGCGTTGCTGGTGGTCTAAGTCTGGCATGCCTGCAGCGTTCACATTAAGAATGCAGCCAGTGAGCGATACTCCAGCAGTAAAAAACACTATAAAAGCGAGGGTGAATATAAATGGGCGTAGTGACATGTTAGCTTCCTTGTTTATCTGGCACTCGATTTTTTGGGTGAGTGCTGAGTCGTCTTGCGATGAATAAGACATTGCACAGCCCATGCCAATTTTAAGTTTCATTTATAATCAATTGGTTAAGCTGAAAGTGTCCGAGGTTCACTGTGCGGACATGTCCGCTACATGGGTGATTTACTCATAGATTAGTGAAATTGCTCATTTATTAAGTTAGTTTAAGCTCCGTAAGTCACGCGGAATCAAAAATACAAAAAAGACAAGAAGGGATGCTGATGGATTATTTAACAACAAACAAAACGGCTTGGGATGCGCGCACTCGGGTACATTTAACTTCTGATTTTTATGATGTGGCGGGCTTTCTTAGTGGTAAGACTTCGCTGCGGGAAATTGAGCTAGGTGAACTCGAGGTTGCAGGTAAAAGTTTGCTGCATCTGCAATGTCATTTCGGCTTAGACACCTTGTCGTGGGCGCGAATAGGGGCGAGAGTCACAGGCGTCGATTTGTCAGAAGTCGCGATTGTTGAAGCGCAAAAGCTGGCAGAACGGACACAGTTGTCCGCCGAGTTTGTCTGTAGCGATGTTTACAGTGTGGCGAGCAAGGTTGAGCCTCACGATATTGTGTTTACGTCCTATGGCGCCATTGTTTGGCTGCCGGATTTAACTCTGTGGGCGCAGACAGTGGCTGCCTGTTTAAAACCCGGCGGACAGTTTTACATGGCCGAGTTTCATCCGGCGCAGCAGTTGTTCGATGGTTATAGCTATTTTAATCGGGGTGAGCCAGACATAGAGCTGGAAGGCACATATACCGAAAATACCGGTGATGATCAGCAAACCTTAATGTGCTGGTCGCACAGTTTATCTGAAGTGATCAATGCGTTATTGCAGGCAGGCTTAGTGTTGGAGTTCTTCCACGAGTTTGATTTCAGCCCCTATAACTGCTTTGAAGGGCTCGAAGCACAAGCCGATGGTCGTTATGTGTTAACACACCAAGGGCAGAAGGTGCCCTTGGTGTATAGCATCAGTGCGCGTAAGCCTGCGTAATCACAACCTTTTGTAATCGCGATGATCAACGACTACGGTAAACCGGATACTTAAGGTATTGGTTATCGTAGTAAGGGCTACGTTCATAGAACCAGCGTAGGCGTGCCTCAGGATCGGCGGCAAACTCTGTATTAGTCAGTGCTTTGTCGAACTCAGCTTGTAGCTTAGGATCTTCTTTCAGCATCTTGGCAGCCATTGGCTCTACTGCATAATCTTCAATGTATTCAGTGCGAGTGAAGATAGGATTGAAGAAACCCCATTGCAGTAAAGAATCTGGTGATTGCGGCTCAAGCAGTAAAATCGCCAGATCACCTAGCGGTTGATCCGTACTGATTTTAATGGTGCCAGCGGGCAGAGTTGTACTGACTTTGGTTAACTCTGACTCGGCTTTGACCGTTTGGCGGCCCTCAAAATCCTTAGTGTTAAACACGGGATTGCTGAGGGTATATTGTTGCAATTTCAACTCGGTTGGCTTTTTGAGCGTGGTCATGCGAATGCCATGCACGTTAAGACGATCAATCACTTGAGTCCATTGAGCGGGAATATAGTAAGCACTCGGACGAGTGACCTTAATGTCGGGCACTGTTTCAGCCATCACAGGCAAGTTAGGGTAAAGTTTTGGTTCACCTGTCCAGCGCACAACTTCAGCGCCACTGATGGGGCTCTTTTCAAGTTGATAATCTATGCCTTTAAAATCCCAGCCTTTTTCTAATGGTGCTAATTTCCAAGTAAGGGTGATTAGCGGTGAGGCGCGGTATTTATCTTCTTGAATCGCACTCTTAAGTTTCGTCGCCTGTTCACCCACGGTTTTGAGGGTTTGCGCTAACATCACATAAGTGCCGAGCACCCTTTGCTTAAAGGGCTTTAGGCTGTGGTTTTCAACCAGAATGGTGGGCAAATGGCGAGCATCGCCATAACCGTTAGAGAAGCGCGGGCTTGGATTCCACAGCGACATGCCTTTGTTAATATCGGCGTTATCCACGGCAAAAATCAGTGCGCCGGGAATATGGCCTTGTTCCGTTAATGCGGCTTCAACCGCAGGTCTGTAGCTGTTTTCGAGCCAGCGGTAGCTCGCAGGGCTTAAGCCTTGGGCAAGGTTATAACCAAAGGTAACATCGTATTGATAGTCGATGCCGTCAGTAACATGGACATCGATATACAGATCTGGTTGCCATACGTTGATTGCGCGCAGCATGTGCTGCATTTCTAAGCTGTCTGCCTTAGCATAATCGCGGTTAAGGTTGAGATTATTAGCCGTAGTGCGCCAGCCCATATTCACTGGGCCACGTTGATTGACTCGATTAAATTCGCCGCTGCGCTCATGGGCATCAACACTAAACATAGGCACAAACAAGAGGTTAGCTTTATCGAGCAGGGCACTTTTATCGCCTTGGATAATGTCACGTAGCAGCATCATGCCGGCATCTTTACCGTCGATTTCTCCCGCATGAATTCCCGCCTGCACTAGCACTGTCGGTTTAGTGTTTTGTTTGAGGCGTGCCGATTCATTAATGCCTTCACTGCTGGCGATATACATCCAAATATCGCGCCCTTGTGGGCTCTTACCTAAGCTCACCTTTTGTAATTTATCTGTCTCGCCCGCGAGTTTGTCGAGCCAAGCGATAGTGGCATCGTAGCTTGGACTTTCAATACCGCCACTTTGCTCGAAGGGAGTCGCCCACTCGCTATCAACACTTAACATGAGCGATTCGCTGGCGCCATGCCAAGTGATGCTTGGCGGTAAAATCGCATCGTTGACAAAGGTGTTGGCTCGTTCAGGAATGGGCGCTGGTTGTGCTTCTGGCGCTGCAACTGTGGTATCGGCCAGTACATTAGTCGCAGTTTCAGTCGCTTGGCTATTCGCTGCTGGACTTGCATCCTGTGACGTTGTGATTACTGGGGAGCCAACTGCCAATGTTTCGGTGGTAGAGGCTTGCGCCATAGTGGCTGCCGGAGTTGTTTGGGCTGTGGTTTTCGCATCATTGGCAAAAGCATTCCCAGGGTACAGATTGCCCGTAGAGAGACAGGCAATGGCGATAACGGAGAAAGAAAACAAGCGCATGAAAAGAGTCCATCTATCGAATTTTTATTAGGACGGTATCTTTTCATTAAACGCCCCGTTAACGCAAGGGCGGCTAAGGGTTATCCGGCATTTCTGGCATGGATTTAAGCACTAAGCGGAATGGTAAAATCGACTAAGCCGTTTTGTTGGGCGTTATCTGAGAAGCTGGCCGCTTGTTATAGGCAATGTCGATAATGGCAATGTCTTTATAAAGTGCTTCGACGGCAATCGCGAGCTGATAAATCAGCCAGCTATAACCTGTGAGCGCAAATCCCTGCGGCACTTGGTCGTTTACGGCTGTCACTGGATCTGCGGTCGATGCTTGAGTGGCTGCGACTAGGGCAAGCTGGAGTCTGTGTTGCAATTCTTGATCTAAGCATTCTGGCAGTGTCGGCAATTGTTGAGCTTTACCCGCCACAAATTCTGCAAGTTGTTGCAAATAGAAGGCAAGCTCAGAGGCAACCGCATTAATCTGCAGATAGGCGTCTTTGTCTTCTTCCTGCCAGCGGGTTAAGGGTAAGAGTTCGAGTAAGGTGATTAAGCGCACTTGTTTATTGGCTAACTGCGACAGTAGCACTTTGTGTTTTTTGAGGGTTTGACTTTCCCATTCCAAGGAGAAAAACAGTTTCTTTTGAGTGAGTACGGCCTTCATCGCAGCCTCTAGTCTAGCGCGAAAATCGAGCTCATGATTGGCGGGTGCCTTAAGATGCTCGGCTAATACTTCGGCCATATTGTCGATGGCATGGGTGAGTTGGGAGCGCCAATCTTGTTTAGCTTTAATCGGAAAAATGAACAGTGAGACCAAAATAGCAATCACGCAGCCGGAGAGGATGTTGGCCGTGCGCCATAGTGCCTCAGAGGTGTCATGGTTGGCGTCGCCGACCACGATTATGATGGTAAATCCGGCCACTAAATAGGCATAGCTGTAACGTCCGGCCGAGATAAAACAAATCAAGCTAACGGCTAAGATCAGCAGGCTCATGATTAGCCAATAACTGTCCACAGTGGCAACTAACATCACCCCATAAGCTGAGCCTAAACAAGTGCCTATAGCCCTTTGTAGCGACTTTTCAATCGCGCCGCCTACTTGAGGTAAGCTCATCATAATGATCACTATCGTGACCATGCTCCAAATAAAATGCGGTGGCGCCCAAATGGCATTAATAGTGACAGCAACGAGTAAGGCTAGCCCGAGCTTTAGGGCGTGGATTGAGCGGAAATGGCGATAGATAAAGTCGGCAAAGGGTGTGGCTGGGGCAAATACAGACATAGGGCAAAATTCCTTTGAGCTAACTTAGCGATGTTAATCTGGTGGCAGTATCGCAGAAAAACCGTGTCACTTGCGGCCATAGCGCCATAAAGAAATGTAAATTGCGAAATCTAGCAAATTGAGCTTAGTGGATGGCGCGGGAGATATCACATTAACACTCAGATTAAATAGGCTTAACTGATGCGTGTAGAGGCAGGCCATTATACCGTGCTGCAGATATAAAAAAGGCTTGAATAAGCATTGCCTATTCAAGCCTATATTCAAAGTGTTTGAGTTAGCTTAAGCTGCGCTCACTATCCGCTTTAACGTCAACTTCTGTGTATTTATCCATGATCAAGGCACAAGCCGCATCGCCAGTGATATTGAGTGCGGTACGGATCATGTCAAAAACCCTGTCTAACGCAAACAGCAAAGGTAAACCATCGATAGGAATTCCCGCAGCTAACAGCACTGCCACCACTAAAAAGGATGGGCCTGGCACACCAGCTTGACCAATTGCACCTAAGGTTGAGGTGAAAATGATGGCCGCATAGGCTGTCATCGATAGATCAACGTTATACATTTGGGCGAAGAACATGGCCACTAAACCATAATAAATCGCGTTGCCGCTCATATTAATGGTGGCGCCTAACGGCAGTACAAAAGCCGTGGTTGCCTTAGAGACTTTAAGATCTTCCTCGCAGGTTTCCATATTCACTGGCAGAGTTGCCATTGAAGAGGCGGTCGATAAGGCCATCACCTGCGGCTTCTTCATTGCCGAAATAAACTGGCGCGCCGACACTCTTGAGAAGAGTTGTACCACTAATGGGAAGAAGATAAAGCCGTAGATCAGAATCGCAGCCACAAACACGGCGAATAACTTAAACACGACTTCTAGTGCATCGAAACCGAAAGTGCCGACAGAATCGGCCATCAAACCAAATACACCGATAGGGGCAATGATCATCACGCAGTTGATCATCCACACAAAGGCATCAACGACTGTGTTGAGTGCGGCCAAAATAGGTTTAGCACCATCGCCTTTAACTTTAGTCAGTGCGATGCCGAAGAAGATACTAAAGACTAAGATTTGTAATATGTTACCGCCGTTCAGTGACTCGAACACATTGGTTGGGATCATGCCGATAAAGGTATCCATTACCCCGGGCAATGCGCCATGTTCCTTGGTTACTTCCATCAAGTCTGTGCTGCTGTGGGCGGTAAAATCAACGCCTGCACCCGGTTGGAACAGATTACCCATCAAGAGTGCAAGCACAACGGCAAAGCCCGACGTGACAATAAAAAAGCCGAAAGTGCCAATGCCAATCTTACCCGCCGATGGGCTGTCACCTAAGCTCGCCGCGCCGCTGATGATAGAAACCAATACCAGTGGTATCACTAGCATTTTGATTAAATGGATGAAAATGGTTCCGAGTGGTGCAAACACACTTGCACTCTCGCCCATGATAAAACCCACCAGTGCGCCGATAATCATGGCAATAACCACTTGCACACCAATGTTACCTAATAAACTCTTGCTCTTCATTCTTGCGAAACTCCCCAGTTGCCGCAGCATTTTGTGTCATGCACAGACGATTTGAACCTAGACGACTCAAGCTTTAGTGATTAAGGCTTACTCTAGGCTAAAGATTCACTCTATGTTAAAGGCAAATGCCCGACATTTTTGACCGAGTAAAGTACCACAATTGCATAGCAGGGGATTGTGAAACATCACTAACCTTGGTTTCAAAATAACCAAAGTCTAAATCATGTTAACGTTAAATGAGGAATGCTTAAATTTATGCGCTTAAAAATGAATAAAGCTTATTTTATTGTGGGATTTTAACTGCCGAATTGATGAATTGTGATTTTGCGTTGGGTTGCAGAGTCGCGTTGGGTAGATATAACGACTGTTGAAAGTATCAATTTTAACCTTTGCGTAGTTTTTTCTGTGGTATACAACCCGTTTTTTCCATTATTTATGGATGAACTGACTGCAAGAGATTGGAAGGAGCAGATTAACTCAAAGCCATAGACTTATATTTTTTAAGCAAGTTAACATGTCACTCTGACGTTAATATGAAGGAGACATTGGTGGATATAGGATCATTCCTTGGCGAATCAGAGCCGTTAAAAAACTGGATTAATAAGTGTATTACTCAGCGAGGCTTACAATATTGGCTTGTTTATCAAGATACTGCGGAAAATGAAATTCTCCAACTGACCACGCGGCTACTGCCAATTGTCGATGATATGAGGGATTGGTCTAATGAAGAAATCGATGAGTTTGAAGATAGTCTGATAAACAATGGTTATTGCTATCTGCTCAATATGGATCAAATCGAGGATGTAATCGATAATCTTAAGCAGCAAAAAGCTCAGCCCAGTGAACAGGAACGACTTGAAGCTATTATCTTTTACTATGAGCGAGATGCGTTTATAAGCCTTTAATCGGTGCTAATTTGCTTGATGGCGCTATGGGTGACGAGTCACCCCTACGTTACCTTGGCGCTTAGCCACTTAAGATGAGCCCAGATAAACGCCCCGAAATGTCACTTCAGGGGCTCGGATGGATTAAGGTTTACTTTGCTAAGGACTTAAAGTGGTTGTACAGCGTATTGCTGAAACTGCTGTCGTAGGTGAAGCGATAAAACTGTTTATTTTCAGCAGAATCAAAAGCCTTGTATAGATCAGCCTCTGTTAGCAAGTTGGAGGTGACAAGGTAGTGGTATGGTCGCACGATTTTGTTTTCAATCGGTTCTACGACGATTTCAGTGATGGTTAACAGCTTGCCACCGTTTGGACTGGCGCTAATCTCCCATTCATATTGGCCTTCGGGCTGACCGAAACTATCGAGAATGGTGAATTTATTTGCTGAGTCCTCAATGTAACTCTCGGGGTAAGCGTGGGGCCACAACAGCTCTACCAACAAGCTAGAGGACAGCTGGCTTGCGGTTTCAACGCCTGTTTCATAGGTAATGGGATCTTCTGCGCGGCAAATTACGTCGGCTGCTTGTTTAACATCAGTACGATATATTTGCGCCGGCCAAGAGAGTGACGTCAGCTTAAGATCTGAAGGAAGGTTTGCCAGCAAATCCTGCCAGTCGGCGGCCGTGTTCTGATACTTATTAAAATTCATCTGGATTTCGATATCAGTACCAGCGTAAACGGTTTTTAATAGATTGCCTTCGATAATCGGTTCTTTAAGGATATAACCTTGATCGTTACGCGAGGGATTAATCCATTTTTTCATCGGCTCATTCCAGCATTCGTTGGCGATCTCCTCTCCCGGCGTTTGGTCGATAAGCATCACTGCGCTACCTGAGATCACGCCAAGCATGCTTTGATGCTCAACACCATAATCTAAGGTAATGAAATGGCTGCTACGAACAGTTTCGATATTGAGCAGATGAGATTCGCCAGCATGGTTGAGCATGCTGCTAAATACTGTATCCCAGTCAGTGCTGTTCATCGCTTTATCATCAACTGGCGCTTCCATATAGCCGAAGGACACTAGTGTGCTTTCAACCTTATTGGTGATGGCGACGGGATTAGTTTGCAGGTAAGCCGTTGTCCCAAAGCCATAACCCTTGATTAAATTCTCGAAGGCTTCAAATGTGGCGATTAACACTTCGATGGCTGCCAAAATTTCCACTGTGCGCTCATTGGTGAGGTTTAGCAGATAATCGTGTAACAGCATCGTGTCGATAAATGTTGGTTGCAGGGTGATTTCGGGAGACAGACTAAATAAATCGGCTTCGACTTGTTTAAATCCACTGGCGTATAAGGTTTTTAGTTTTGCTCGGAACTCAATCACTTGCTGTGGCGTTAAGTCGGACTCAATCATTTTTCGATAGCGTGAAAACTCAATATTAGTCAGCGCATTGATGTAACCGGCATGGTCGGGCAGGGCGACTATATTGACATTGCCTGTCGTGCTGGTGTTGGCGTAGCCCGAGGCTGCGCTAACAGCCAATGCAGAGCGTGCAGATGAAGGCGTGCTATCAACCCAATTTGCCAGCAGGTAATACTTCGGTTTTTCGGTCTCGCTTTTCCAATCTATTTGATATTTACCATCGGTATCCGTCGTTGTGCTGGGTTCGCCCTCAGAGCAGCTTAAGTCCTGGTTGAGATCGACACACACATTCGCACCAGCGATGGCACCGATATAGCTGACTTGCCCAGTAACGTTATGCGCATATTCAGTCGGTGGAGTAGGCTCTGGGATCGGTGTTGTATCATCTTTATCGTCCGAGCCAGAACATGCCGTCAGTAAACTGGTGGCGATAAGCAAAGAGAGCAGTTTAGGTTTAAACATCTTGTATCCTTACGTGAATATACTCGGCAACTTCCATCGCCATTATTTAAGCTGTGTCTATTTTATTTTAATATTAATCAATATCTTGGAGCGTTTTTCTATTGTTGAAATGTGATTGGCTTTACATTGGGTGCGATGACGGGGTAGGCAATAGCGGATAGCAATTGAGAACGCTTTTGATGAGACGTTTACCATTTTTTAGAGAAATCCCTCTCGCTACGACTTAACATCCAATCCTGTAATTAACTCAGGCGACTGTTGTGCTAGTGTTAATTGCTTGTGCATTTTCCTTTCTGTTTAAAAATCAAACAAGTATGCAAAAGTATGAAAGGTGCATACTTAGCTTGAAGATTTTAATGAGAGACTTGAGCTGGTTAGATCGCACATTCCAGCATTAACAGTGGTATGCCATTGGCTTCAGCTTGTTGCATACGTTCTGCCATGTCTGTTGGACTCAGTCCAGGATGGATAGGAATAAGCTTTTCTGATGCCAATAATGGTTTGAGTTCAGCTCAATTTACAGTTTTGTCAATGCTGATGGTCCGTACGTTAAGTTCGATTAAGCTTGGCCAATTATTTGAGCTAATGCGGCTGAGGAACAGGCTATCGAGTTTTATGTTTTTACCAGAAAAGTCAGTTACCTTCATATCGGTCAGCATTAAGGTTTTAAGATTATTACTGTTCAGATTACCGAGTGTGCTGAGCGTGCCATCTTTTAAGCTTAGGGTGTCGAGATTGTTAAAGGCGCTGAGATCTTGCAGCGTCACTATGTCTGTGGGGTTAAATTGGCAGTTAAGCAGGCTGAGTTCTTGGCTCTGCTGAATAGCGAAGAGCTTAGTTTGTTTTTGGATGCAGTCATTAAGTGGCATATTGCTGAATTTAACGGCGGATATCGGTTGTGAAATCTCAGTAGAGATCTCCGTTTCAGGCTCATCAGACTCGCTATTGTCTTGCTCAGTATCCTCTTCGATGGCTTGTTCATCTCCCATATCATCGAGTATTGGCGCATCATCTTCAGCCATTTCATCTGCCATATTTTGTGATGCAGTTGGGTGGGGCAAGCCCTGTTTAGCAGCAAATACATTAATAAAGGCGTTGGCTATTGCATCCCCTTTTTCGCCTGTGAGTCCATCGACAATAGCTGGTGTATCATCGCCTAAAACACAGAGCCGAAATCGATGAAACAGACTCGTTAAGGTGTTAACCCGTGCCTGATTAATATTCATGTCCATTAAGGCTGGAAAAGCGTCGCCTAGGTTTTGGAGTTTAGGGTAAGTGTTGAGCCTATCCACATAGGCGTTGAGCTCTTTGATTTGTGTTCTGAAATCTGCCACAAGTTCTGGTTGATGGCATTGACTCGCATGCGGAACTTGCTGCTGTAATTCTTTAAAATACCTAAGGTACTCATTCGCTAACGTAAGCTGTTGCTTTGCCTTAATCGCCAGACGTTGAGGAATGCCTTCCCTTATAACGGCAAGTGCATCACCTTGATGACGATCTAACGCATCGTCAATTCTGTCCTCAGGCGCTGTTTCCCCTAATGCAATGGCTTGCTCTATGAGTGGTACTGTTTGGCTGTCAAAAGTCGCCAAAGCCTGATCTCTATCCTGTGCGGCGCTAGCAGGAAAAATACTGCAGGCAAGTAAACTACACAGTGCAATAATTCTTATCTTTTCCATAAGTATCAATATCCGTTTAGCTTCAATTTTCAGATTATTTTAAAACATACATAGTAGGTTCCAGTTAGCTAAGCAGGGGAACATTGCAAAATGTTGATAATTGCTTACCTATCGCCTGTATTTGGTGCAAGTCACCATATTGAAATTTCAATGGTTCAATTTGAGTATCCATCACTATCAACAAATCATACCCATGGGGCTGGCCGAGACGTTGCCGTATTTGAAATGCTGCGATGTGGTTGATGGGGATGACTTGTTGAGTTAGCGGATAGAGCGAACTGACTTTAGTGGTGATCAGTTGTCGTTCGAGATCAATCTGAATACGCCTTCGAGCAAATAGCAGATGCCAACTAAGAAGTGCAATGAATGACCAGATAATCACTTCGCCATAGGACCAATGTTCAAAACCTAGTGCGTTAAATAAGGTGATTGAAGCGACTAGGCTTGCAAAAATCCATCGCCCAATGCTTTGTGCTCGAGTTTTAGCCATGATTGCTATGGTCGGTGAGAGTTGTTTAAAGTGCATCGCTATAGGCTTCCAATAAACTTCATCGCAAAGCCAAACACCATAATAAATGGCAGCGGATAAAACAGTTTAAGTATTAATTTGGGGTGCCAAAGTGGTTCGATATCTGCCGAAGGCGGACGATGAGTAGGATTGTCATTCTCTTTAGCGTCAATCGCTTGTGCGCTATATCCATCGACCGTGTTGATGGTGTCGACCTCTTGCACTAGCGGTTTATTCTGATCATTTAGCGAGAGTGACGCGATAAGTGGTTCATTCGATGAGAGTATGTCTAGCTCACGGATATTGGGAAATTGGGTGATTTGCTCTTTGGCAGGAAGATTAAATGTCTGTACAAAGAACATCATAGCTTGAGTGGTATCGGTTAAACTGCCGATGGAGTACACAAGATTATGCAACTTAAGCTCATATTGGTTTCTGTTGTAACTATCGTGGCGCAATAGTAACTCAGTAGATTTCAGTGGTGCTAGGTAGGCTTTTTCGAAGTGATACCCCAAAAATTGTGATTGTACAAAGCGTTGCTGACTTGGATTATCGAGCACTAAATGCTGCTTGAGCGCCCAGAGAATGAGCACTACAGGTAGCAACAATGCCACCATAAACTGGTAAAAAGTCTGCTCACCGCCGTCGAGGGTGATCGTCATGATAAGAGATGCCGAAAGTGGCAATAGTCCCAATAATGCTAACCCTCGACGAACATAATGGCTCTTAGTTGCAAGGCGAAGCTGTTCAGGTAATCCATCAGGATTGATAAATCTTTGAGCTTTTTTAGATAATTGCGAATACTGCATCACTACCTTGCCTTTATGTCGTTGTCTGTTTTAGGTCACTTACGGCAATTTGGAGAGGAACCAACCTTTTGGTGTTTCGACAAATTTGCAACTGACCGAGGCTTGATTATTGGGGCTGGTGATCAGCAGTTTAACTCTTGCTTCTTGGATAGCGCCTTTTTGCCGTTTAGATTCGTCTGCTGTGCTATAGCTCACGCCTTTGTGAGTAATTTCATCCATGGTTCGGTCAACATACCAACGTTTATGGGAACGTTGCAAAATCTCGCCCGCATATTCCTGTTCTTTTTGAGTTGGTGCGTACGGCATGAGAGCGATAAAGGCCGCTAGGTCTTGGGTCTTAATAAAATCGAAAGTACCTAAGCAGCGTTGTTTTAATTCATCGTCTAATTTTTGATTTACTGCTTGCACACATAGCGGCATAAATAAAAGGACGATTATGGATAGAGTTCGGGCGGAGTGGGTTAGTCGCAAAATAAACGTCCTTGTGATGAAAGTGAATCTCGGCTAACAGACAGGCTAAGCGATTGACATCTAATATGTTGTTAGCCTGTTTTTTTCGTCAGTTATTTTTGCTTTTAGAGTCCATCATCACAATCACGCTAAAGTATTAACTTTTGTTAGGTAAGGTTTGGTTAAAACGGCAGATTATCTTCGAAATACCATTTACCGGCAGCTTCAAACAGATTGCAGCTCACACCACCAGTTAGCTCTCTTCCATTAGGTTTTACAAAATCGAAGCTATAGTTCAACTCCACCATTTGTGTCATATCGGGATATTGGCCTATGTTCTCTTTACTGGGTTTACGAAAGCTTGATTTTTGTGGTGAAAAAACCATTTTGTCTAAAGGAACTTGTCCAATATCTTCCCGCTGATAACCATTGATGCTGAGCATGGCCATCTTCTTCGCTAACTTGCCCTCATTCCATGTCTGTAACATGGGATGAAACTCTTTAATCATGTCATCCATTTTGTTATCGCGAATATCCTGCATCATTTTGTCACAACGGGGTTTAAGCTCGGCAATTAATTCAGCAGGTAACTCTGAACCAGTGGCGTACATGGGGAATATCGCTGCAAGCCCTAGCAGTAGAGATATAGGTTTACCGAGTTTAAATAGGCAGAGTTTCTGTAATTTCATATGAGTTCCAATATCAAGAGTGTTATGCCACAGGGTTGAGACCCGTATTGCTGACTTATATTTCGTAAGAAATACGCGATTTCTGTCATTAAGAATAATCGCATCGCGTTACTGCATCAGCTTGCGAGTGCGTCATGGTTCTAATGGGTATCTCATTATTTCTGGTAGTTATCTCGCTATAACGTATTGAGTAATTTGTTCACTGCATCGCCTGCCGCCGCGACCCTCTGAAAAAAAGGCGGTTGATTAAACGTTTCGGGCTTTGTGATGTGGCTACGAATATACTCTTCGAGTTGCTTAACTTCGGGTAGGGATTGGGTTTGTACAAAGAATGATTGATAGTCAGGGATGAAAGTTGTGCTTTTAATGCCGCCAAATTGCCAAGCACGTGATACCGCTGTAGTTGCATAATCAACAGTGATTTCAGACTGACCATAATAGACGGCATTAAGTATTTGTTGATCGCCTAAGAATACCAATATTTGGTCGTACCCTTTGTTGGAGACTGGTAGTAGTAACTCTTTTTGAACTCTAAAAAAGAGAGGAGCTTCATTATCACTGCCCATTGATAGCGCAGATAACGTCGACGCTTTGAGGGATACATCAGAGGCTATTTTTAGTAACACTGAGCGATTAACTTGCACATTAAGGGTATTGCTCTTGCCGTATGTATTTTTGACATATAATTCTCCCGAAACAGCGATATTGGGAATATCAAAAATTAATTCAACTGGGTTGATTGAGCGCGGCATAATCTCTTGTCCAGAGAAAACCACTTTAGTCTGTTCATTAAAATGGCTGCCTCTCAGTAACATTTCAGCGCCCGGTTTTGCCCGCAGAGCCGTTTGCTCGTGTATTATGGGGATATTTTCATTACGATAAAGGATATCAATGCCATTGGCGCTGATTAGATTTGAGGCAACAAAATACATTTGGGTTGCGTCCTCTGGCAAAATGAAATCCACACTTGCATCTTGATTGACTTTGACTGGCATATTAATTGGTTCACCAGACTTACGGGCAAATACAAGTAAACCGTCACTCAGGCCATCACCCAATATTCGATGTTTTTTATTCGCAATTAAAACGTCTTTTATTGGAGTCTGTCCATCATGTAGATAATAGATAGTTCTAATTTCTTTATAATTTTCAGAAGGGTAGGCCGCAGATCTTACTCGTGAATGAGGTTCTATATCATTGACATCTAAAATAAGATCATCGTCGTCATCGAGATCGATGAAATCAGCCAGTGCATCGCCATCAAAATTGAGCGGAGATTGACTATTCTTACCTACTTCCATGGCATCCAATACCGAGTTTCCATCGGCATCAAGGTCAGCAAACGCTGCTAATCCGTCATTATCTAAGTCAGTCGCACCCTCCAAGCCATCTTTTATTCCATCTGCATCAGTATCATCATCGAGCCAGTTGGGTAAGCCATCGCCATCGACGTCATGCAGCATCAGATTGTCAGATTGAAATACATAGAACTCTTCCCCGTCATAAATACCATCATTATCATTATCAGTATCCTGAGAATAAGCTTCAAAACCGAAGGCTGGTTCTATTGCGTCATCAATGGCATCTACGTCATTATCAAAAAATGCCGCTATCTTGTAGTTAAAATCAGGCCTGCCGCGGAAAAGTTTGTCATTGATTACCAGATAATAAACGCCTGATGTCCTCGGTTTTACTTGGATTGCGCGCTTATATTTTCCGACAGGCTGATAGTTTGGTGCCCATGCAAGGATAGCTAGTCCCTCGCTATCTAACACTGCCATACCTGGTGAGAAATCATGACTTTGGGAAGATAATAAAAACGTGACTGATTTGCCTGCCTCTAGTTTTATCTGGTAAAAATCGAGATCATTGACTTGTTGCACAACCCCAGAAATACGCGATGGGATTTGTTGGACATGATTTGCAACATCTTGATTATTATTGAACTCTTCTTCAGCAACTAAGGCGTACTGACTTTTATATTTATCAAACGGATAATCATCCAATTCATCGGGCACGCCATCACCATCTTCATCTTTGTTTGCCCAAGTGCCATGGTGTTCTGTGGGCGTGACAGTTGTTGCTTGTGTAAATAGCGGCATGGCTAAAAGGGCGATTAAGGATAGGATCCGAGCTGTGTGGGAAGATGGCAAAATAAACGTCCTTGTGATGTAAGCAGGGTTTGGCTAACTGACTAAGTAATTGACATAATTACCAGTATGTTTCTTTTTTAGCCTGCCATTTTTACGTCTAGAGTCCATCTCCTCAATCACGCTAAAGTATTAACTTGTGTTTGATGTAGTTTGATTAAAACGGCTGGTCGTCTTAGACATACCATTTATACGCAGTTTCAAGCTGCGTACAGCTGACGTTTCCTATTCGCTACCTTCCAATTGACCTCGAAAAATCGAAGCTATAATTCAGCCCCAACATTAGTGTCATATCGAGATATTGACCTACAGTTTTAGATGAGAGACCTGCATTACCATAAGGGCTGTTAGCGCGAAATGAGCCACTACAGGGAATGCTAAAAGCACGATTTTAAAAATATATTTAGCAGAGCAATGTCGTTGAATAATTTTGACTGGGTAGTCAAAATATACCATTAAATAAAACATCTGTTTCAGTGGGTAATGAAGGACGTCTAGCTTTAGTGACTTACCTGATACTAGGCAGATATGGGTTTCGTAAATGGTACGAGTGGTTACCCCCTTGTTGGTTTGCACCCAATATACAATATCTATACCGCTGATATCTGTTTTTGCTAGCTCCAATTGACCATTTGGCTCATTTACTAGACTGTTGACAGGTAATGAAATTCTGTCGTTATTGATGTGTATCTGTTGCGTACCATTCAATTTGTATTGTCGCTTGATTAAGTAATGTCTGATTATAAAATGCCCAGGGACTAGGCACATATTGATAATAACAAGTGTCAGTGGCACTGTCGGGAACTGTGGGAATAACGCAATTGCACCAGGGGTGATAAAAGGCAATAAGCCCATTAATAGCAAGCCCAAAGACAGCAGTAACTGCTTAGGCATAGACAGGGGATAGAAAAAAGAAACCACTTTAAATGACATATCGCTAGTGGTGCTAAGGGTTTCCATTCCTTTAAAATGAGTTGTTTCAAACCAAGATTTGTCATTGATAGTTAACTTTTCTTGCATACTCTCGCCTTTGCTACAGTAATCCAATGGATTACTGTAATGCTAAATTTAATATAGTGAGTCTAACTGAGTCAATATAGTTGTTCGCAATTTAACGCTTTATAACAAGTTAAGCAGATACCAATTATCTTCCACTAAGGCGAAGCGACAATGACCTGAACTCCCTTCTTCTTTATTGGTTTGGGGGTTAATTGAGTCAAAATGGTAACCTATCCAGAGTTGAATGTTATGATCTCGACGTTTTGCTTCAGAGCTTACTGTATTATTTTTTGAATTTTTAGCATCTTCGAAATAATAATTAGCATACTCGGCTAAATTAAAATTCTTTATCCCGAAATGATTTTTTGTGTAGTATTTATCATGTGTTATTTTTAGATGTTGTGCGACTTGTGTATCCGTTACCGCAACAGGGTAAAAAATCGATTTAAAAAGTGCAACATCTTGGTTTTTTACAACATCAACGGCTTTTAAACAGTTGGCTTGTGGTACTGAGATATCAAGCTCGGCAGGGGGGGGCAACCAGGGCAAGATCACGAACATTTTTCAACCAAACCAAGCTAGTAGTTGACCCAATCGCCAGCTTATGATCAGATACTGCCTTTTGCAAAAGGGCAATTCCGTGAACCTGAACGTATTTTCTGAACACTTTTCCAGCATCGAAGACACTCGCCAGTCCGCCAAAGTCACTTACCCACTGTTTGATGTGCTGTTTCTCACGCTATGCGCTGTGATTGCTGGCTGTCAGGGCTGGGAAGATATTGAAGATTT
>NZ_JAKKRZ010000020.1:0-98887 GCF_025653725.1 Shewanella sp. SM74
AAATAAACTACATTGGGTGCTTGATGTCAGCATGGACGAAGACGATAACCAAATCTTCCGCGGTCATGCCGCCGCCAACATGGCAGCCATGCGGCATCTTGGGCTCAATATGCTTCGCGCAGAGACCAGTAAAGCGATGAGCGTGCCACGTAAACAGCGCCGAGCCCATATAAATGAAGACTATCTTGAGCTGGTTTTACTGGCTGGATTAAGCATGAATGAAAAATGAGCACTCACGCTCTTGCCCTGCATAGCTATCTCTTTTAAATTCAGCTCATGATGATAGTAAAGCGACAGAATTAGCTGTTCTCTTTCATTTAATTTTGAAATAACTTTGATCAAAGTTTGCTTCAGCATTAACCGCTCAACATCATTACTTCTGTCTACTGGATGATCACCGCCCAATAGCAACTCATCTAAGCTTTTCATCGACTCTGCTTGCGTCGAGTATAAACGTTCCCGATAATCCTCCGCGCTCAGCCCAAGCGCACTGGCTACTTCAAGATCGCTTGGTTCACGTCCCATCTCTCGACTCAAACGTCTAACAACATCATTAAGCTCATGGGCCTGCTGCCGAACAGGCCTAGGGCGCCAATCCTGCCGCCTCAACTCGTCGAGTATTGCACCGCGAATCCGTTGCCCAGCGAAGGAAATAAATCCATTATCCAGCTCGCCAGGATACCGACGTTATGACTCAAGCAATGCCATCATGCCAATTTGTTCCATATCCTCGAGTGATAACATCACACCGCAGTGACTGCGCATTTGCGAGACTATACGTTTGATTAATGGCAAGTATTGTCGAATAATCTGTTGTTCAGATTGACGTTCTTCGACTGGATAATCACAGGTTTGTTGATATGCGAGTTGGCCTGCTGCTGTCATGATAAGGCCTCTTACTGGATCACCATGCGAGTAAAGAGTACTTCATCAATATCTGAAGGTAATTGGTTATCTGACAGCACTTTAACCATCAATATCAACGCCTCTGATTGTAAACTGTCAAGCTGATCTAAGTGGTTCAACTGCTCAAATGTTTTACGTGAGAACATCTTCATCATAGCGTTTCGTATAAGAGGATCTGACTCCAGCAACACCGTTTTCATATTGGGATTACGGCTTTTTAATGACATTTCAAGCAGCATGTAATGGGGATACTTATCCCCAGGAATCGATATCACAAACTTTTCTAACGGGTAAAACTTTGCAACTGGTACAGGTTCAACTTCAGGTTCCGATGCAAAAAGCTCTGCTAGCTTCCAATCTCCAGTACTTGTCCCAATCCAAAATGCACCTGCGGTCGAACTAATGAGCACAAGTAACGCTAAAATTATCTTTACTAAACGAGATTTTAAAATTGCCATTAAACGACTCCGGCACTTAAGCCAATAAATCTAATTGAGATTTCTCTCTCGCCATCACATCGACTACATTATCCGTTGTAGTTTCAGCCGCTATCGACGAGGAGAATAATGCAGTTTCCTGTTGATGCTGTTGCGATTCTCCTTGGCCAATATCGACATCAATTTGACCGCCATGATCCATTGCTAAATCCACTCTCAAACGATCCAAACCATTGAGTAATGCATCTCGAATTGCCGGATTTACTGCATGCATTTGCACCTGTAAACGATCGCCCTCTAAACGAATATTGAGCTCAATCTTGCCGAGTTCTGGCGGATCTAACCTTAATTCGGCTTTCTTAATATGTTGATCGACTTGGAAACGAAGATGCTCTCTTAAGGGAGTAAGGATCTCCTGAGAGTGCTGCGCTAAAGAAGCCATGGGAGTGAGAGATACAGGGCCCCATTGAGTAGCACTTGCAGCCTGCGTACCCGCAACCTGCTGAGATCCTATCGCATTAATATCTTTAACTTCATGCCCCCTAAGTTCTGCCAACACACGCTGAAACACTGACGAGTCAGATTTCAAATGCTCAAAATCCCCAGAGAAAGTTGCCAGCGTTGAATCCTGCGTAAATACGCCGCTCATTTTCAAGGATTCGCCACTCATACCCGCAGGCTGAGTACGACTTCCTGCAAGAGCCATAGATGAGGTCATCCCTGAACTAAATAGCGTTCCTCTTTGATCTGTGGCTGAAAGCCCAATTAAAGACGCAGGAGTTCGACCTATCGGATCCGTTTTAACCGTTTCTGCAGGAAAAATCACAGGAACAAACAGCGCGACAGCAGTCGGTGAAACGAGACTGTTCTGAGGCGTGGCGGCTAAGCCATCTTGAATAATAGGCGCTGAGTTAATCTCAGTATTTAACAGTGACGGAGATACTCCTGGTACAACAGGAGCAGCAACTGATACAACAGAAGAAGCAACGGGTGCAAAAGGCACTGAGTTAGAAAAATCACTATTAATATATTGATTTAAAAAGGTATCAGCATCATTGCCTAGAGCTTTTTCTGCACTCGGAGTCCACATAGCACTCTCTAGCGGAAGAGATTCCGCAGGCAATCCTATAGGGAATGCCAACAAGGTAAATGACTCAGATTTATCTTGATCAACTGCACTTGTCACTTTAGTCGTCAAGCTGGTATTTGTGCCAACAGGACGAGTTGAAAGAAGATCAGAGATCATCCAAAGCTCCACTTACTTGTGTTAATTGATAGGCTGCTAAACCTGGTTGTTGCGCCTTAAAGCGGCCCATTTCAGCGGCTAATTCATCACGAGCCAAGATCAACTCTTGCAGCACTTGGGAATGAACCCGCTTTAATTCTGCACGTGCCAATTTCTGCTCAATATCATGAGTCTCACCTGCCTGTTGCAGGGCTTTGATCAAAGCGATGTTCACTTTTCGGACGCTTTCCCAATCCTGAGCATCTGCATATTGGCGTAAAGCATTCGCAAAACGCGCCCACTGCTTAATTGAGATTTGTCCATCCTTCTCTGACATTGGTAATCACCTGAGTCACTGGAACTAGCGCTTCAGCACTGTTTTCGACACTGGCGCTGACAAGCTGACGGCTACAAAAGTCATAGAGACGATGTAAGCTCACGGCAACCTCACCACCATTTTCAAGGTCAAGCATAGAGTCCAAGCCATGCACGATATTAAGGCACTTATGGATACTCATTCCTTTCGCCTCAAACCTTTGGTATTCCATATGGCCAGCGGTCCGCTCTAGTTCTTCCAATAAACCATCAAGTAGCATACGCACCATGTCATGGGTTGTTGCTGCCGCTACTTGTGCATCTAAAGCGGTTTGCTTGTAGGCATTAAATGGATCGTACTCATTTAACATTTTTTACTGCTTCCTATGAAAACAACTGACTTGCGGAATTAAACTGATTAATGGTGGATTCCATTGCCGTAAACTGGGTTAAATAAATCTGATACTTTTGATTCATTTGATAGTTATGGCGGTCCATGCTGTCATTCACACTTTTAATCTGCTTATTTAACGCTTCTTGTTTTTGATCGATATAGCCATTGAACTGCGTAAAAGGCTTTAATGTTTTCTCAACATTCTTGACGTAGCTACCTTCACCCGTAAACATGGCTTGCACTTTTTCGGGATCACTTTTAAAACTGTCGGTCAGCTTAGCATCATCAATTTTTAGTTTTCCGTCTCGTCCAATCTCAATCCCGATATCAGACAAACGCATGCCATTAGCAGCCGTTGCAAATACTGAATCACGTAATTTAGACTGGAGTAGGCGAATAGAGGTATCCCCCTTCAACACACCAATTTGCGCTTCACTCACAGCGGTAGTTTTGTCTTCTTTATCTTTATCTTTATCCGAAGAACTCGAATCAGAAGTTTTAACGCCCATAGAACGGGTAAGTTGGTTGATTTGTGTCATTAAAGAATTAAATGAATCGACAAAATCTTTAACCGTTTTCTTATTCGCTTCAAAATCGTCTGTGACTTTAATCATGCTGCTTTCACCAGCCGCATGCACCTTGACTAATTCGAGGCTGACACCATCAACAACATTTTCTAGATAGTTACTACTGCTGGTAATATCGATACCGTTTAATGTGAGTTCCGCATCTTGTGCTGCACGACGTTCTGTCATACCCCAATCGGCACCGTTAAACTCTACCTTCACTTGATTCGCGACACCCGATTCCTTTGAAGACAGCATAAATTCGATTTGGTTACCTGTGCGCACTAATGACGCTTGTACACCAGGATTACCCACTTGTTTATTGATCACATCGCGTAACTGAGACACAGAAATAGCCGCACCGCCATTAACCGTTGCCAAATCAATTTCCATGCGCTTAGTCGGATCACTACCGACTTGAATACTGATAATGCCCGACGTTGGCAACAATTCACTTTCAGAGGAATAGGCTTTAGTCAGTTGATGTGCTTGCGCAAGTTTATGCACGCTCAAATCATAGTTGCCCTTTGGCGCATCAGATTTAACTGTCGCGGTCGCATTCTCGCCCGTAACCGTAGCAATTTTGCCTTTAGTTGCATTGCCACCCATTTCACTCAACTTAGTGGCCATTTTCTTCATATTATTTTCAAGCAACGTATAGGCATCTAACTGTGTTTTACTGGCAGTTAACTTGCCTTTGTAAAGCGTATCTTTACCTGCGCGGTCTGCGCCAATCAGTTGCTGAGCAAATTGTGCTGCATTCATACCTGAAATCATGACTACCTCCACTCGTTCTAGAGCAAAACGCATGCCAAAAACAAGCTGCTGTTTTTAAAGATATTTAAATAATTAACTGGCCCGAACACAGCTAAAAACTTCCGCATAAACACTTAAACAGGAAAACTATCTTCCACTTTGTGTTATCGAAAATTCCCCACTAAAATATGAACCTTATAGGTTTCAATCTCGGGTTTAGCGACTACCGACCAATACATAAACCGTGGCTAAAATAAAAATGCCAGTCAGCGCAACTAACTGGCATTTTAGCCGTGACCAATAACATCACTTGCCCAATAGCATTAACGCAATAGACCCATGACTAAACCCGTGTTCTGGTTAGCTGAAGAAAGTACTGTTGTACCCGCCTGAACTAATAATTGGTTGCGCGTCATATTGGCAGATTCAACCGCGAAATCGGCATCCATAATACGGCCGGCAGCGGCTTTGGTATTTTCAGTTACGCTGGCAAGGTTAGCCGCAGTATGGCCAAGACGGTTAATGTTGGCGCCTAAGGTTGAACGTTTAGTGCCAACTGCAGAAATAAAATCATCCACTAACTTAATTGCATCATTCGGGGTGCCTTCTAAATCGCCAGCTTTAAGAGCCGTAATGTCTGCCGTAAGCGCTGTAAGTTTAACGTTCAGAATTTCATCTTTACCTGCACCGATCTGGAAAGTTACATCTGTAAGCTTGGTAAAAAGGTCATTACCTGCATAAGTCGTTTTGGTAGCAATACGCTCGATCTCATCATTTAGCTCTTTAAACTCATCATTCAATGCTTTCAAATCATCAGTTGAGTTAACACCGTTTGATGCTTGAGTAGCCAATTCTTTCTGGCGATTGGCAATGGTCGTTAATTCTTCTAACGCACCATCAGCGGTTTGCAGCATAGAGGTCGCATCAGAAATATTGCGTGATGCTGTTTCCATACCTTTTACGTTAGCGCTCATGCGGTTTGCAATTTGCAACCCCGCAGCATCATCAGATGCGCTATTGATACGTAAACCCGTAGACAAACGCTCCATAGCATTAGTCAATAAGTTATTGCTTTTGTTAACAGCACCTTGTGCAACAATTGAAGCGTAATTAGTATGAACACCTAACATATCAGTTCTCCTGAAAAATAACGGTTATCTTGGCGATGCCTGAATCTCAGCATCGATCCATAACTAATTAAGGCGACAGCAACAGCACACAACTAAAACTTATTTAAAAATAGATGGGATCACCTCTATAAAAACAGACTGAAATGGCATGCTCAAAACGCCATAAAAAATGCCAGCAAGCTAAGCTCACTGGCATTAAAACTAACACTGACTAATTTAATAAAATTAGCGCAGTAACCCCATGACTAAACCTGTATTTTGGTTAGCTGAAGACAGTACTGTTGTACCCGCCTGAACTAATAATTGGTTGCGCGTCATATTAGCTGATTCAACCGCGAAATCGGCATCCATAATACGGCCTGCAGCGGCTTTGGTATTTTCAGTTACGCTGGCAAGGTTAGCCGCAGTATGGCCAAGACGGTTAATGTTGGCGCCTAGTGTAGAACGTTCTGTACCCACTTTGGCTAAGAAAGTATCAACAGCGGTAATTGCAGCAGTAGCACCAGTGGTTAAGTCACCTGTTACAGTTGTTGAAATAGCGCCTAACTTCACATTCAGTGTTTCTGCTATTCCAGCACCAATCTGGAAGTCAACACCTTTAATAAGTACGCCATCAGTCGCATCTTTAAACAGGTTATTACCCGCATAGGTTGTGTTTTCAACAATGCGTGTAATTTCATCGTTTAACTGTACAAATTCATCATTCAGCGCAGTTAAATCATCAGCAGAATTCACACCGTTCGCCGCTTGAGTGGCCAATTCTTTTTGGCGGTTAGCAATGGTCGTTAATTCTTCTAATGCACCATCGGCGGTTTGCAGCATAGAGGTTGCATCAGAAATATTGCGTGAAGCCGTTTCCATGCCTTTTACGTTAGCACTCATGCGGTTAGCAATTTGCAAACCCGCAGCATCATCAGATCCGCTATTGATACGTAAACCCGTCGACAAACGCTCCATGGCGTTAGTTAGTAAGTTATTGCTTTTGTTAACAGCACCTTGTGCAACAATTGAAGCGTAATTAGTGTGAACACCTAACATATCAGTTCTCCTGAAAAATAACGGTTATCTTGGCGATGCCTGAATCTCAGCATCGCTCCATAACTAACTAAGGCGACAGCAACAGCACACAACTAAAACCTATTTAAAAATAGATGGGATCACCACTATAAAAGCAGACTTAAATAGCATGTACAAAACGCCATAAAAAATGTCCGCAGTCAAGCGATTGTTGAAATCAGCCTGATGGCCGGAAGTCTATATGGGGTGCGGGTTTGGCTCTACTTCGGGCCGCCTTGCGGGGCTGTGGCGTTGTGGGCTGGGAGCCACATAGGAGCTTCGCGGTAGAAAGCCCGAGCGTGCTGCATCGGGGGCGGTTGCCTGCAGGCGGTAGCCGCGTTTGGTCTTCATAGCCCAATCGGTCGCCGTCCTCCAGAATGAAGAACGCGCAGCCTTGGGCTGCGCGTTTGAGGGATGGCCGCCAGCGGAAACCGGCATCATCAGCTTGGCTTCGGCGGCGCGGCCTTGCCCGCGCCTCCCTTCCTGAATCCCCGATCTCCGACCATGAAGGCTTCTAGCATGTGCGGAATTAGCACCGTGGCATCGACCGCCTCGCCGTAGGTCTGCGCGTGCAGCGTAGCGTAGCGGTCGAGGTCGGCTTTCAGGCTGGCCGGGCAAGCAAAAGTCAGCTTCGTGGATTCCGTTTTCGGCAGCGGCCCGAGCCGTAGCTTGCGCGTCGTCATCGCGAAGTCCCCCTGTTGAAGAAAAGTGGCTGGTACGGCCGCAGCACCAGATCGCGGTTGACGATGATGCGAACCGGCAAGCCGGGGCGCTCCGTCAAGGTGGGCTGGATGTTGAGGTTGCGCCGGGTCATCTCCTGACCGACCTGATTGATGCTGTCCTGGGCGCTATCGCGGCCGGCGATGATGACGCGATCACCGTCCTGCCGGTTCTCCGGCGCAGCCAGTTCGGCACCGATGCCCAGTAGCGTCGTCAGTGCCGCACCGGCAAAGACGCGATCCCAATGCCAATCCACATCATCTTCCAAGCCGGCGTAGCCGGCCGGATCGGTGCCGGCCAAGTTGTCGAGCTTGAGCGAAGACGTGTCGGGCAGGATGATCCGGTTCCACACCACTTGCACGCGGCTCTGCCCGTAGCTGACCTGGCTGTTGTATTTGCCCAGGATGCGTGACCCCTGCGGGATCAGCAGGAACTTGCCGGTAGCCGTGTCATAGACCGGCTCCGTCACTGTGGCGATCACATCGCCCGGCAAGTCCGACTTGATGCCCGTCACCAGCGCCCCGGCGACCACCGTTCCGGCCATGACCTGATACGGCGACGCCGGCAGCGTCAGGTTGCCGGAATCACGGGCTTCCGTGGTTCCGGCTTTCTGGAATGCCTCTTTCTGGTCTTGCCGGTTCTGCACGGCGGTCGGGTCGGCGGGCTGGGCCGCCGTCGACGCAGGCCCGGCCGCCAGCGGGTCGAAGGCCGCATTGGCGGTGAAGCCCGGCGCAGCGGCTACCTGTGTCTGCGCCACCGGCGCGGCCTTCTGCGAACCAGAGCGGAAGAACACCGCCGATGCCGCTGCTGCTTCGGCTTCCTTGCGCAACGCGTCGTTGGGGTCGTTGCCGGGGGCCGCGTAGGCGGCCGTCACCGGCTGCTGCGACTTCACAATGGCCGGGCCAAGATCGCCTGGCAGCGGCGGCCCCAACTCCGGCACGGATGCCGCCAAGGGGGGCGGCAGCTTCGAGTAGTCCGCCGGCAGCGCGTCCAACCCTTCGGACTTCGAGACGCGATCGACGTTGTAAAGCTCGGTCTGCTCGCCTGCACCGCGCCGCTGCGGTTGCAGCGACCACATCAGCGCGCCGAGCACAGCGACCGAGAGACCGCCGACGAGGATGGCCAGCGTGCGCCGGTTCAGGCGCGTGACCGGGCGCGGTTGGGCGCGCAGCGCAACTGCCTCGGGTGCCACCTTGCCCGCATGCGGCGTGGCGAGGTCGGGAGTGTCGTCCTGGCTCATGGTCAGTTCCTCCGCGCCAAGCCATCCGTGCGTTCGATACGCACCACGTCACCCTTGTCGCCGCCCAGGCGCAGTTCGGCCGCGCCGAACAGCCGATCCACGATGTAGTAAGGCGAGCGAAAACGGTAATTCACCAGTTGTCCGTCGCCCTGCGCGCCGATGACGAACAGCGGTGGCAGCTCGCCTTGGGCGATTCCCGGCGGGAACTGGATATAGACCTTCTCGCCATCGTCGAAGGCGCGCAGCGGCTTCCACGGCGGATTGCTGCCTGAGACGGAATATCGGAAGCGGATCTTCTCCAGCGACAGTCCGGTATCGACCGGTGCGGCGGCGCTAGCCGCCTGCGACTGGCGCTGCAAGGCCAACATCCGGTCTTTTGGGTAGTCCCAGGACACCGACGCCATCCATGCCTTTTCCGTCGAGGTCAGTTCCAGCAGGTATGTTCTGCGACTGGTGGTGATGACCAAATTCGTCTTGAGGCCTGAGCGGATGGGCTTGACCAGCACATTGATGCGCATCGCGTCGCCGCTGCCGCTGGACGTGTCACCGACGATCCAGCGCACGGTATCGCCGGCTGCGACCGTCACTAGTTCCTCGCCCGGCTGCAAGGAAACCACGGTCACGCGTCCCGGCGCGGCATAGACTTGGTAGAGCGCACCATCGGTGAAGGGCCACACCTGAATCGCATTGACGTAGCCCTCGCGCGTGGGCGCGATGCGCGCCTCGGCATTGGCACGGGAAACGCGCACCTTCTCATCGGCCGGCTCCGGCTTAGCCGGGGCCGCGTCCAACTCGTGCAGCGGCTTCAACTGCGCTGGCAGCGCCAGCGGCTCGGGCATGGCGACGACTTCCACTGGAGCAGGCGGCTCCGGCAGCGGCTGTGCCTGCACCGGCTCATCGAGCGAAATGGACGGAGGCGGCTTGCCCTGCGTGGTGCAGCCCACCAAGGCTGCAAGCATCAACGGCAAAGCGTAAAAGCGAAAAGACAGGTTCATGGCTTGGCTCCTTCAGAAGAATCCAGTTCGCGGCTCCACGACAGGCCGTTGACGTAGATACCCAGCGGGTTCTTGCGCAGGCGCTGTTCGGTGCGCGGGGTTTGCAGGACGGTGGAAAGCACCGCGTTCCATCGCTCGGTCCCGGCGGGGGCACCGTTGATGAACCGTTGCTCCGTCCAACGGACGTTGAACGAGGCATCGCTGGCGCGTACCACGCTGGTGATCTGCACCGTCACCGACTCGCGGCCAACACGGGCGAAAGGATCGTTCTTGCTGGCGTAGTCGTTGAGCACCGCCGCGCCTTTGTCGGTGGTGTAGTCGTAGGCGTCCAGCCAGTTTTGCCGCACCACGATGGGATCGATAGACAGCGAGCGCACCAGCGTCACGAAGCGCGCCAGGTGGTGCGCGATCTGCGCATCGGCGGGCCGGTACGGCGTGGCGGCTTCGCCGACGGCGCGCACCTGCCCCGACTGATCGACCTCGATGACGTAAGGGGTGACGATGGACTGCGCCGAGCGCCACACCAGGCCACCGGCCATCAGCAGCGCAAGCGTGAGGCAGCCGAAGGCCATAAAACGCCAGTTCTTGGCCTGGACGCGGGCCGAGCCGATGCGCTCGTCCCACACCTGCGCGGCGGATTGGTACGGGGTGGCAGGCTGCGGCGTGTCGGCATAGCGCACCTGCGGGCGTTTGAATCGCATAGGGTTCTCCTTGGTGGTCAGGTATCGGGTCACGCATCGGGGCGCAGGCTTGGGCCTTGCCCTGAGCCGCCGCCGTCGCCACTGCGCAGCGTGTGGGCTGCGGTGGTTGCGGCATGGGTGATCTGCTGGCGGCGGTGCATCCGCTTTGCCCAGGCGGGTTGCTCTTGCTTCGGCGCGCTGGCTGCGCCTTCGCCTGCGGCGGCCTGGCCGGAACCGGCAGCGCCGACATCCGCACCGTTCCATCCTGCCCGGAAGGAGTCGGCCACCTTCTGACCGGCAGCGGAAGCGCCCGATGCAGCTCGGCGGCCTGCCGCTTGCGCGCCGGTCTTGGCGACATTGCCGAGGCCCGCAGCCGCGCCTTTAGCCCCGCCGCCCGCAGCGGCGGAACCGGCCTGGAATGCGGACTTGGCGCTGCTGGCCGCCGACGTGGCGGCGCGTGCGCCGCTCCCGGCCAGCTTTGCGGCGGCCGGGGCTTTGCGGCGGCCGGGGCCATGCGTGCGCCCGCCATGACGGCACCGCCCACGCCGGTCGCGGCGGCACCGATGGCAACACCCGTGCCTACCGCGCCGACGGCAGCGCCCGCCATCGCACCCGCGCCGAGCTGCGGCGCACCGGACACAAGGCCCGTGGCGATGCCGGGGCCGAAGATGCCCAGCGCCAGCAAGGCAAGCGAAGCCAGCATCACGACAAGCGCATGGTCGATGGAAGGCTCGTCGGGATGAACCTGGAACTCCGCGAACAGGCCCGAGCCGATGCCGACGATTACCGCCAGCACCAAGACCTTGATGCCTGACGAAACCACATTGCCGAGCACCTTTTCCGCGAGGAACGAGGTTTTGTTCCAGAGCGCAAACGGGATCAAGACGAAGCCGGCAAGCGTGGTCAGCTTGAACTCGATCAACGTGATGAAAAGCTGAACCGCGAGCACGAAGAAACAGAGGATCACCACCAGCCAAGCGATGAACAGCACCACGATGGGGTCGAGGTTCACGAACACTTCGGGGAAGCCGGCCATGTCACCGATCTGGTCGAGGATCGGCGCAGCGGCGTCGATGCCGGTCTTGGCAAGCCGACCCGGCTGCAAGAAGTTCTCCATCGTTATGGCCGAGCCAGTGGCGGTGATGCCTAGCCCGGCGAACGAGCGGAACACGATGCTCGACAGCCAATTGAAGTTACCGATGATGTAGGCGAAGGCACCGACGTAAAGCACCTTGCGCAGCAGCTTGGCGATCACGTCCTCGCCCTGGCCGGTCGCATGGCTCATGGCCCAATACAGACCGGCAATGGTCATGTCGATGACAATGAGAGTGGCCGTCAGGAACGCGACTTCGCCTTGCAGCAGACCGAAACCGGAGTCGATGTAGCGCGAGAAGGTATCGAGGAATCTGTCGATGATCGTTACGTCGTTCATGGCGTGTCCTCCGCAGCGGCGAGCGACGCATCACCTTCCGGCGCGTCGTCGGTTGGCGTGTCGAAACTCGCCGGAATCGGCGGCAGTTCTGCCAGCGTCCGGTATTCGTCCGGCCCAGTCTGGCCGGTGAAGAAGCGCCGCCGGAAGGCTTCGGCAGCGGCGCGACAGGTGTCTTCGCCTGCGGTTTGCCGGTCGGCTGCGCATTGGGCGCGCAGCGCCTTGAGCCGCACGGGATCGGCGGCCAAGGTGGCGGTCAGGTCTTCAGCCGGCTGCTGGCCGCATGCGGTCAGCAGCACGGCCAGCAGGACAGGAACGCATCGCATGGCCGCCTCCCGTCAGTTGTTGTAGAAGTTGACGGACTGCGGTGTGTACGGCGTGCCGGTGCCCAGGAAGCGCCGCCGCACTTCGCGGGCGCGCTCGGTGGCCGCTGCCTGCCGCGCCAGCTCCAGCGAGGCCGCCCTGTCTTGTGTGATCTGGAGCTGCTGGGCCTGGATGGACTGCTTGGCCTGCAAGGCGAGAAGCTGGTTCGTTGCCTGCATCGCTTGCAGCGCACCCGTGGCCGATTGGCTTTGGCTCACGAGGTCGGCCAGCGCGCTTTCGTCTTGCGTCAGGTTCTGCGACACCTGCGCCTGCATCCGCATCGCGGTGTGCAGGCCGTCGAGCGTGTTCTTCCAGCGTTCGCGTGCGTCCTGTGCCATGCGGTCGCCGCTGATGGTGGCGGCGTACTGCTCCGGGTACAGGCGCGAGAACGTGGCATCCATGCTCTGCACGTCGTAGGCCAGCCCTTGCGCCTCGGCAATCAGGCGTTCAGTCGTGGCGAGCGTCGAGCGCAGCCGGTTGACGATGTTGAAGTCGAGATTCGCCAGGTTGCGCGCCTGGTTCATCAACATCTGCGCTTCGTTCTGGAGCTGGTTGATCTGGTTGTTGATCTGCTCCAGCGTGCGGATGGCAGTCAGCGTGTTCTGCACCAAGTTGACGGGATCAACGAAAGTGAGCGCCGCCGCTGGCTGAGCGAGCATCAGCGAGCCGGCCAGCGCGGCGGCGAGCGAAACGGAAAGTACACGGGTCTTCATGGCGAAATCTCCAGGGGTTGAGTAGCGAGGAAAGAAGCCGCCGACGGCGAGGACGGCAGCAGGTCGGCGGCCCAATCGAGGCCGCGATGGCGTAGCCACGCACCGGCGAAGCCGGGAGCGCCGGCCTGCGTCAGCACTCGGTCAATGTCGCGTTGGTCTTGCGGTGTGGATGCGCCCGAGAAGGCGAGCGCGGCTGGCCCCAGGTCGAGGTCGAACAGACGATTGCCCAGGCGCGATTGGTAGTAGTAGTCGCGCTTGGGCTGCGCGGTGGCGACGATTTCGATTTGCCGACTGTTGAGGCCAAAGCCCTCGTAGACCGTGCGAATCTGCGGCTCGGTCGCCTGCGGGTTGGGCAAGAAAATCCGGCTCGCGCAGCTTTCGATGATCGCGGGCGCGATGGTCGAATCCTTGATGTCGGCAAGCGACTGCGTGGCGAAGATCACCGACACGTTTTTCTTGCGCAGAGTTTTCAACCATTGCCGGATGCGTGCCGCGAAGGACGGTTCATCAAGGAATAGCCAGGCTTCATCGAGAATCAGCAGCGTGGGAGCACCGTCGAAACGTGCATCGAAGCGGGCGAACAAGTAGCGCAGCACCGCTTGCACGGCGGCGGGGCTGTGCATTAGCTCTTCCATCTCAAAGCCCTGCACGTCGCCGCTGCCGAGCCGGTCGCGGTCGGCATCCAGTAGCTTGCCGTGCGCGCCGCCCAGCACATACGGCGACAATGCCTGCCGCAGCGCGTTCGATTGCAGCAGCACCGAAAGCCCGGTCATCGTGCGCTGCTCCACCGGCGCACCAGCGAGGCTGCCGAGCGCCGACCAAATGGCGGCTTTCTCGTCGGGGCCGACGGTCACGCCTTCATGCAGCAGGCGGCCTTCGATCCACTCGGCGGCCCAGGTGCGATAGCCTTCGCTGTCGATACGGGCCAAGGGCTGAAAGGCAATGGCGCCGTCCGCGCCGAGGTCGTAGTGTTCGCCGCCCAGGCCCAGCACCGTCGCCCGCATGGATCGCCCCATGTCGAAGGCGAAGATGCGCGAGCCGCCATAGCGGCGGAACTGCAAGGCGAGCATCGCCAGCAGGACAGATTTTCCCATGCCCGTCGGCCCCGCGACCAGCGTATGCCCCACGTCGCCGATGTGCGTCACCAGCCGGAACGGCGTCGCGCCATCCGTGCGCGTGACGATCAGCGGCGGGCCGTCGAGATGGGCGTTTTTCTCCGGCCCAGCCCACACGGCGGACACCGGCATCATGTGCGCCAGATTCAGCGTCGAGACGATGGGCTGGCGCACGTTGGCATAGGCATTGCCTGGTATGGACGACAGCCACGCATCGACTGCATTTAAGGTTTCGGGGATGGTGACGAAGCCACGTCCTTGGATGACACGTTCCACCATGCGCAGCTTTTCGTCGGCTACGGCAGGGTCGTCATCGAACACCGTCACCGTGGCGGTGAGGTAGCCGAAGGCGACTTGATCGCTGCCAAGCTCTTGCAAGGCGGCATCCGCGTCGGCCGCCTTGTTGCTGGCATCCGTGTCCACCAGCGGCGATTCCTGCTGGAAGATGGTTTCGCGCAGTAGCGCAATGACATTCTTCCGTTTCGCAAACCACTGGCGACGCAGGCGGCCCAGCTCCTTTTCCGCCTCGGCTTTATCGAGGCAGAGAAACCGGGTACTCCAGCGATAGGCAAAGCCCAGGCGATTGAGGTCGTCCAGCAGGCCCGGCCAGGTCGAGGTCGGAAAGCCCCGCACCGACACCACGCGCAGATGCTGGTCACCCAGCATGGGCGCAAGGCCGCCGACTAGGGCGGAATCGGCCAGCAGTGCGTCGAGGTGGAAAGGCACCTCGGGCACGGCCAGCCGGTAGCGCCGCGTGGACACCGTGGCGTGAAGATAAGTCAGCGTCGCGGCATCGTCCAACCAGACGATTTCTGGCATCACGCCATCGAGCAGGTCGAAAACCCGATCCGTTTCTGCCAGGAAGGCGTCAAGCCGACCGCGCCAGTCCACACCATCGCCCGGCGCGTGCTCGTAGAGCAGCTTGGCTGCACGAGCGCGGGATTCCTCCGGCGGCAGATAGGCTAGCGTCAGGTGATAGCTGCTTTCGTAGTGGTTCCCCGATTCCTCAAAGGCAGCGCGGCGTTCTTCGTCCACCAGCCAGGACAGCGGTTCGGGAAAGTCGGAATGCGGATAGTCCGCGGCCGACTGGCGCTCGGCTTCCACGAACAGCGCCCAGCCCGAACCCAGCCGGCGCAACGCGTTGTTTAGCCGTGCCGTCGTGGCGATCAATTCGCCCTGCGTGGCGCTGTCCAGATCAGGCCCGCGAAAGCGCGCCGTGCGCTGAAACGAGCCATCCTTGTTCAGCACCACGCCCGGCGCGATCAGCCCAGCCCAGGGAAGCCAGTCGGCCAGCAAGGCGGGCCGCTGGCGGTATTCGGCAAGGTTAAGCATGGCGGCGTCTCCTACACGTCCAGCAGCGGCTTGTGCTTGATGTGCCGGGCGAAGACCTGCATGAACTGCGGATCGACCCTCGCGCCCCACACGGCCAGCGAGTGACCGACGATCCAGAGCACTACGCCAGGAATCCAGAGTTGCAGGCCCAGCCCGACGGCAGCGGCTAGCGTGCCGTTGGCAATCGCCACCGTGCGCGGTGCGCCGCCCATCAAGAGCGGCTCGGTCAGCGAGCGATGTAGCGGCACCTCGAAGCCGGCCGCGAAGCTATCCGGGCCACTCATACGACAGCCCCGCCGGAGAAGCTGAAGAACGACAGGAAGAACGAGGACGCGGCGAACGCGATGCTCAAACCGAACACGATCTGGATCAGCTTGCGAAAGCCGCCCGACGTGTCGCCGAAGGCGAGCGCGAGGCCCGTGGCGATGATGATGATGACCGCGACGATGCGTGCCACCGGCCCCTGAATCGACTCCAGAATGGATTGCAGCGGGCCTTCCCACGGCATCGAGGAGCCGGATGCCTTCGCCGTGCCCGCCGTCATCAGCATGACTGCGGCCAGCAGCAGGCCGTGGTGCGCGGGGCCGGCCAGCCGCCGCAGGCGTGCGATGGTTGAAACCGGATTTACGGAATTACGGAAAGCGTGAACGTGCATCTGCGTCATGGCAGTTCTCCAGGTAGGTCAAGGGACGAGGAAGGCGCAGCGGCATCGGCTGCGAGAGGAACCGGCATCAGCTCGGGAAACGGTGTTTCCAGCGCGTCCGCCAGGCGATAGCCGGTGCCGTCGAAACCGACGACACGGGCGATGCTTTCGACGCGGCGCTTGCGGCCACGCCCGGCGATGTGGATCACGACGTTGACCGCCTCGGCGATCAGCGCACGCGGTGGGTTCACCGCCACTTCAAGAATCAACTGTTCGAGGCGCAGCAGCGCGCCCAGCGCGGAACCGGCGTGGATGGTGGCGATGCCGCCGGGGTGGCCGGTGCCCCACACCTTAACCAAGTCCAGGGCTTCGCCGCCGCGTACCTCGCCGACGATCACGCGGTCGGGGCGCAGGCGCATCGTGGCCCGCACCAGCTCGGTCATAGACACGACGCCAGCGCGGGTGCGCAGCGGCACATGGTCGCGGGCTGCGCATTGCAGCTCGATGGTGTCTTCGAGCACAAGCACGCGGTCGCCCGTGGCGGCGATCTCCGCAAGCAAGGCATTGGCGAGTGTGGTTTTGCCGCTGCTCGTCGCCCCGGCGATCAGGATGTTCTGGCGCTCACGCACGGCGCGGCGCAGGAACTCGGCCTGGCCTGTGGTCAAGATGCCGTCGGCCACATAGCGATCCAGCCCGATGATGCTCACGGCGCGCTTGCGCAGCGCGAAGGCTGGGCCGGGCGCTGCGGGCGGCAAGATGCCCTCGAACCGCTCGCCGGTTTCGGGCAGCTCGGCGGTCAGCAGCGGCCGCCCGCGATGCACCTCTGCGCCGACGTGCGCAGCCACCAGCCGGATGATGCGTTCGCCATCGTCTTGGGACAGCTCCACGCCCAGCGGCATGCGGCCCGATGACAACCGATCCACCCATAGGGTGCGGTCGGGGTTGAGCATGATTTCCACCACGTCGGGGTCGGCCAGCGCAGCGGCGATGACTGGCCCCATTGCCGTGCGCAGCATCTGGATACGGCGATCCAGAGAGGTTGCGGCGGATGAGAGTTCGGGCGGGGTTTGCGGAATGGCGCTCATGAGGCACGCTCCTGCGCTTCAGCCAGTGCCTCCGCGTCATCCATTCGCGCCGGGTCTGGGTGCAGTTCTTCCACAACGTCGCGCACCAGGCTGCGGCCACGCAGCAGGTGGCGGCCGAGCCGCTCCACGAATTGCTCGAAACGCGCTTTGCCTTGGGCGCGAGCTGCGTCCTGATGGGCTTCGGGAATCGGGGTGCTGACGGTCAGGAAGTAGCGGATGAACAGCGCCAGTGTTTCGATCTGGATGTTCTGGTCGCGCTCCATGCGCTCGGCCTGCCGCGACAGGCGATCGAGCCGCTTGGCGATGGCCGCCTCGCGCTGGTCGCCAGCATCGGGCGATAGCCACGACGCGAGCGCCGCCGCGACAATGGACGACTTGGACACGCCTTTCTTGGCGGCCAGTTCTTCGAGACGCTTGGCGTGCTCGGGCTGAATGAACAGATTGAGGCGGTATTGGCTCATAAGTCGATTCCGTCGTTGGGGTCGAGGGAAGCCAGCCGGGCCGTGCGCTGCATGGCCGGGTCGAGCTGGCCGGGAAGCGGCAGCGGCAGGTCGTCGTCGTCATCGAGCAGAGTCAGGTCATGGCCGGCGAGCAGCGGTTCGGGGCTGTATTCGCTGACTTCGGATAGCTCCGGCTGTCGGCGTGGGCCGCCGTCATCGGCGGTGCCTGTGCCATCGCCGGACAGGCCCGCAGCCCGGACCGTTGACACGGCTGGGATCGATAGGCCGCTCCAGTCGTCGGGCCGGGCCGGTGGCGCGTCCGCGTATTGCCCGGCCGCGAGCACAGGCGGCGGTAAAACGCGGTTCTTGAAATTCGCGTCGGCGTAGTAGCGCAGCTTCTTGGCCTTGATCGGTGCCACGCTGGACACCATCACCACAGCTTCCTCAGTCGGAAGCTGCATCACTTCACCGGGCGTCAGTAGCGGGCGGGCCGTCTCCTGCCGCGACACCATGAGGTGCCCCAGCCACGGTGCCAATCTGTGCCCGGCATAGTTGCGCTGCGCGCGCAGTTCGGTAGCGGTGCCAAGCGTTTCGGAGATCCGTTTCGCAGTGCGTTCATCGTTGGTGGCGAACGTCACGCGGACATGGCAGTTATCCAGAATCGAATGGTTCTGGCCGTAGGCTTTGTCGATCTGGTTGAGCGATTGGGCGATAAGAAAACTGCGGATTCCGTAGCCCGCCATGAAGGCAAGCGCCGTCTCGAAGAAGTCCAGGCGGCCCAGCGCCGGGAACTCATCGAGCATCAGCAGCAGCTTGTGGCGGCGTTCGATGCCGTCGCTGCCGTCGAGCGATTCGGTGAGCCGTCGGCCGATCTGGTTGAGGATCAGGCGAATGAGCGGTTTCGTCCGCGAAATATCCGAAGGTGGCACTACCAGATAAAGCGACACCGGATGCTCGGACGCGATCAGGTCGGCGATACGCCAGTCGCAGCGCGAGGTGACTTCGGCCACCGTGGGGTCGCGGTAGAGGCCCAGGAACGACATGGCGGTGCTCAACACGCCGGAACGCTCGTTGTCCGACTTGTTGAGCACTTCGCGCGCCGCCGAAGCGACGACTGGATGCGGGCCACCACCTTCCACGTTCACGAGGTGCTGTGTGGTCATCATCCGGTGCAAGGTCAGCTCGAAGGGGCTGGCCGGATCGGAGAGGAAATTGGCGACGCCGCGCAGCGTCTTGTCCTCGCCCGCGTAGAGCACATGCAGGATGGCCCCGACCAGCAGCGCGTGCGAAGTCTTCTCCCAATGGTTGCGCTTCTCAAGCGCGCCTTCTGGATCGACCAGAATGTCGGCTATGTTCTGTACGTCACGCACTTCATGTGCGCCGCGCCGAACTTCTAGCAGCGGGTTGTAGGCCGCCGACTTCGCATCGGTCGGATTGAACAGCAGGCAGTGTGAGTAGCGTGAGCGCCAACCTGCGGTGATCTGCCAATTCTCGCCCTTGATGTCGTGGACTACGGCGGATGCAGGCCAAGAAAGCAGCGTCGGCACCACAAGGCCGACGCCTTTGCCTGAGCGCGTGGGCGCGAAAGTGAGGATGTGTTCCGGGCCTTCATGCCGAAGGTACTTGCCATCGTGCTGACCGAGGAACACGCCGATCGGCTGCGTAAGGCCGGCTTTGCGAATGTCCTCCGTACTTGCCCAGCGTGCCGAGCCATAGGTCGTGACTAGGCGTGATTGACGAGAGCGCCAGATCGACATGCAGACTGCGACCACCACCGCCAGCAAGCCACTGCCACCCGCTATGGCACCGCCCGTGTCGAAAACGCGTGGCGCGTAGGCATCGAAGAAGAACCACCACTCAAACAGCTTCCACGGGAGGTAGATCGGTGTGCCGAGGAAATCAAACCAGGGGGAGCCAAGGCGTACCTGATAGCCAAGGGCTGCTGCCGTCCATTGTGTGGCGCCCCACACACCCGCGATCACGATGCCGAATACCACGGCTATCTGACCGAACAGCACATTCGTACCTTGCATAGCCCCGCCTCCAATCTCTCCTACGCTGATTCCCTTGGGAAACGCGGCTTAGAAATGTGCCGCAGGCGTCAGGATCGGTGCTGGCTTAGTGCCGGTCAAAGACCGTTTGGGGCAGAAAGGTCGATAAGAAAGAATGAATTCGCGCTGTGTCTAGCCAGGGAGTGACTCCGTAAGCGCCGGCGAATATCAGCGTGCCGAACAGAAGATTCAGGCAGACTAGCGAATTGCTGAATTGCTGAATTGCTGAATTGCTGAATTGCTGAATTGCTGAATTGCTGAATTGCTGAATTGCTGAATTGCTGAATTGCTGAATTTCAGAATTTGGGGGATTCTTTGGGCGGTGTGTATGGCGTTTTTCCGTCACCGTAGAACCGCTTACGTGTTGCCTCCGCTACCCGGTTGCAAAGCAGTTCGCCCAAAGTAGGCCGATCCGTCTTGCATTGCTGGCGCAACTTCTTGAGCTGTTCCGGGTCTGCCACCAGCTCTTCTACTGTCGGGGTTTTCTTTTCTGCACTAGTGGCTTTGTGCGGTTTATCAGATTGACCGCATGCGACTAGCATTGCAGCGACGAGCGTGATGGCGAGTCTCATGGCATCAATTCCTCCGGAAGATCGGGATTTCGGCTTTTTGTTGACCTGAGAAACTCTGGCAATTCGATGGCCTGTACTCGCTGAATGAAGCGCGCAAGCTCGTCAAACGGATCGCCTTCAAGTCTGAGTAGATAGGTCGTCAAAGGTGGTACGCGTGTCGAAAGCGGCCTCGCCACGACTCCTGGCTCTCGGGAGGCTGCAATGTGTGCAGCCCCTGTAAGTCCGAGTGCAAAACCGGCAGATACCAACGCCATCATCAGGTCGAAAGTGGTAACCCGCTCGGCAACTAGAGGCTGCATTTCAGCCCGGCTAAGTACTCGCTCAATGTGCTTGGCGTGGCCCTCGCACACTTGAGGATCAGATAGCACTAGCGGGTAGCGCAGCAGTTCATCCAATGGAATTCGCTTAAGAGCCAGCAACGGATGCCGAGCTGGCAGCGCCACCATAAGCGTGTCAGTCCACGCGGGAAGTGCGACGATTCCATCACCTACGTCGTCGGACTGTGCAAAGCCGACGTCATACAGGTCGTCGTGCAATCCTTTGATTTGTTGGGATAGTGGCACCTCAAAAAAGCGAATCTCAACCTCGGGCTCCTCCTCGCGACACAACGCCAATAGGGCTGGTAAGCACAGTAGTGTTGCGCCGTCTGACAAGGCGACGCGGAGTTGTCCATGAAAGCCATTTTTTGCTGCCTTCACGCAGTCCCGCGCCTGTTGCAAGGATGCGAACACCCGAGGTGCGTGCTCCATGAGCATCAACCCAGCTCGTGTCAAACGCGTGCTTCTCGTGTTCCGAATAAAGAGCTGTGCTCCTAACTCCTCTTCGAGTTCTTTGATCGTGCGAGACAGTGGGGACTGCTCAATATGCAGTTTCGCAGCGGCGCGAGCGAAGTGAAGTTCCTCGGCGAGCGCCATAAAACAACGTAGATGTCGAATTTCCATGCGTCCCCTACTAATCGTCGATCTATTCAGTATTTAAAACTCGCTGCCATGCTGCGTTCTTCCAACTCAAGGACTCAGGGTGAAGATTGCAGATTCACATGCTCTGGCGAACCAGAAAGCGCTTTAGCGAGAACACCCCATTGCACGGCTGCGTCGGCGCGAGCACGGACCAGAGCCGCTCGCTGGGACAAGGTGCCACGCTCCGCTTCTGCAACAACGGTCGCATCCACCTGTCCCGCCTCAAAGAGGCGTCGACTGCGGTCAAGGAGTCGATCAGCGACGACAAGACCATCGACCTGATGCTGCAGAGAAGTCCGCTGGGTCTGCCAGCCCAGATAAGCGTTCTCCACATCCTGAAGCGCAAGCAAAACCGTGCGTTCCAGGTCAGCCTGTGCGCCGCGACTGCGTGCTGAGCCCTCGTCGATTCCCGCTTGTATTGCTCCACCGTCAAAGATCGGAAGCGTCACACCCAAGCCCAGAGAGAAAATGTTCCCTGCCACACGTGTTCCGTTGTTCTCGAAGCGTTGGCGCCCACCACTCAAATCGAGCACAAGTTTGGGGAACCGCTCGCCTTCTGCTGCGTTCCATCGCGCCGTCGCCGCTGCAAGACGCGCCTGCGCGGCTCTGACGTCGGGGCGCTGCTGCAGCAATTCGCCTGGCACGCTTCTGGGAGTCCAATCGGGCATGGTGAGAGAGGCAAGCGCAGGACCGCTGCCAAGCGCCCCCGGAATCCGGCCAACGAGCACATCCAAGGCATGCGTTGCTTCGCCGCGTACGCGTCGCAACTGCTCTTGCTCCACCCGGAGGGCGATGACCTCGGAACGCGTGCGTTCAATGTCAAAGCCCGTAGCTTGACCTGCCTTGAACTTCTGCTCTGTCAGACGCTCAAGGCGCTCGGCGACTTGAAGTCGCTCTTTTGCCAGATCTTCCAGCTCTGCCGCCTGCCGCTGCTGCAGTGCAGCGGACACTGTCTCAAAGGCGATCTGCCAACGTGTCGCGAACCAGTTCTGTTCGACAGCAACTGCGTCCATCCGTGCGCCATCAGCGGCATGCGAGAGGCGGCCCGCTAGATCAACTTCCCATGAAGCCGACAGCGGAAGCCTGGCATCGCTGCTGATGGTCGGTGCCAAAGAAAAGTCGCGCGCGCGCGTTGCTTGGGGCGTGAGCGCCAAGCTAGGGAACATTGAAGCGCGTGTACGTCGGGTGATCGCCACAGCTTCATCAATCCGCGCTCTTGCAATAGCGAGATCGGTGTTGTGCTCCAGCGCGTTGCGCACCAGCGCGTCAATCAGCGGATCACCGTACGCCGTCCACCACTCGGCCGGGAGTGCTTGTGCTGGCACCTGCTGCACAGCCAGACCCGCTTCGTTCATGAATTTGGCCGGAACCTCAACGCGTGATGTCTCCACCCTGTGAGGCGAGTGGCTGCACGCGGCGAGAAGCGTGATCGATAGGAATGCAACAGCAGTAAGGCCGCGGCGGGCGTAGGGATCGGACATGTTGAGCCACTAGGTTGTGAATTGAGGAGGCCGTCTTGACGGGCATAGTTCATGGCGTGTACTATACCGTCCAGACGGTTCAAAAATCAAGCATCTTTGGAGTTTCACCATGGCAACTCGTATGAAATCAAGCCCAGAGGAGTCGCATTCGGCGGACAACGGCGCTGAAGCCCCCTCCATCTCTAAGAAAGCGCAACAAACACGGGAGCGCATCCTTCAAGCTGCGCGTGACGTAGTCATGGAGGGAGGTGCCGGGCACCTAACGCTTGACGCGGTCGTTGCACGGGCAGGAATGAGCAAAGGTGCGTTCCTGTACCACTTATATATGAAACGCCCTATTTCATTAATCCATTTTGTGCTGCTGGCAGGCCTCACGGCAACCTTATCTGGCTGTGCTTCAAACGGAATGACTCGATCAGGGTTTCTTGGTGATTACGATGTATTGGGAAAAACGAAGTACGAAAATGTTCTGCTCTTCAAGGCGCCAGGCTTTGAACCCAGTCGTTACCGGGAAATATTAGTCGAGGATGCTCAGGTAGTGACGGCAACTGGACGCATAGGTGGGCTTGAAGCTGAGCAAGTGCGAGAGCTTCTCGATCACGTCAACAGTGAACTGCGACATCTCCAAACTAAGTCCGAAGCTCCCGCATCGTCAGGCCGCATACGTGTGCGTGTGGCAATTACGACCATTGAGACGCCCAATAGAGCAGTCAACACCCTAACGACGTTGCTTGTTGGACCAGTGACAACTGGGGGAGCTAGTTTGGAGTTTGAGGCAGTAGATGAACAAACAGATCGTCGGGTGGCTGCTGCTAGCTGCTTCGAGCACGGCAACGCTCTCGCGGATTTCAAAGGCTCCTACACACTGCTCGGGCATGCAAAGTCTGCAATCACCACCTGCCTTGAACGGATCAATAGCGCTTGGAGAAGTGCTGGCTCGTGAATAGCTGCTATTCCATAACTTCGCGCGGATCGCGAGGAGCCTCATCAAGGGGATTCGTAGGGTGCCGTTCTTGTAACGTCTGCAGCATTCTGGAGTGGCTCTGCTTCGTCGCAAAATTGCCGGCGTTTCTCGTTCTTGTCTATTCGAAACGCTGCGTGGTGCTGCTTGCAGAGGTAAAGCGCCTGGAGGTGTGTAAATTCACACGATGGAGTTTGGCCGGTGTGCTGGCAACGGTAGTTCTGACAGGGTGTTCCACTTACCGTCCTTGGATCAACCCGACACTTTCCGACGCCGCCTTAATGTCTCTCGCCGAGAACGACCAACGCATCAGGCCGTCGGAGGTCAACCAACCGGTGGTTGTAGCGGTGACACTGTCAGGCGGGGGCGCTCGGGCGGCGGCCTTCGGCCTGGGCGTGCTGCGCGAACTCAAGGCCACACGCTTCGCGCTAGAGGGCCAGGAGACCACTCTGTTGGATCAGGTGTTCCTGGTCAGCGGAGTGTCGGGGGGCAGCATCCTTGCCGCGCACTTCGCGGCCTTCGGCGATGCCACGCTGACTCGTTTCGAGCCGGATTTTCTGCTTGTGCCTTTTGAGGGGCGACTCATACGTGAAGCTCTGTGGCCTGAGCGTCTTTATAGACTAACTTCACCTTGGTTTGGGCGCAGCCAGATCCTGGCTCAACGCTTGGACGAACTTTTTGAAGGCCGCACCTTTGGTGACGTGCGCCGACGACCGGGCGCGCCCGAACTGATGATCACGGCAACCGACCTCACGACCGGTGCCCCTTTCGATTTCACCACCGAGCAATTCCGGCTAATCTGTTCCGACCTCGATGCAACGCCGCTGTCTTTCGCGGTGGCGGCCTCGTCGGCAGTACCGCTGGTGCTGTCGCCCGTAACGGTGCGAAACAACGCCAATACCTGTCCGCCGCCTCTCCGATCTTTGCCTGTCAGAGGGCAAAATTACAGATCACGCATCCTGCAAAGCGGCATAGACAGCTACCTCAATGCGCACGATCGGCCCTATATCCACCTCGTGGACGGTGGTGTCTCCGACAACCTCGGCGTACGTCTGATGCTAGACCGGCTAGTAGCTTCGGGCTCAATGAGCGCCAATTTCTCGGAGGTCAAGCCCGGAAGCTTGCGCCGACTCGTGTTGGTGACGGTGAACTCCGAACGAGGACTGAGCGAGAGAGTGGACAGTAGCGACCGAGTTCCCAGCACGACGCAAGTACTTGAGTCGCTGATCTTCGGTGCCGGCGCTCGCGAGACCCAGGTGACGCTGGCCATGCTTAACGACGACCTGCAACACTGGCGTTCCGAGATTGTCCGCACCCGTGGCCAAGCGGACAGCCCCTTTGCGGCCGACGCAGAAATCTACGTAGTAAGCGTAAGTCTGAACGACGTGCCGGACGACAAGATCCGGCATTCGCTGCTGCGCGTGCCCACAGCCTTCACGATCGAGGCTACGGATGTCTTGGACCTGCAAACTGCGGGAGGCGAAGCACTGAGGCAATCCAAGGAGTTTATGGCATTGATTGAATCTCTAAGAAGAATCACAGCAGCCAAGCAGACTGCGCCTGGTACTCAGCTTCCCTTGATATCTAACTGATACCGATACTGGGCTTTCGTCCAAGTTCCCAAGAGGCACTTCCGCCGATAACCTTTGCGGCAAGCTGTTGTCCCAGTCGCGGCTCAATTACCGGCCGCCACGGCACAAGGCTGAACCCCATGCCGTCATCGAGCATCGCGTAGCGCCCGCTGGCGAGCATAATGGAACGCCGGTAGATACCGGCTACGCGCTGCCCGTCGGCCACCGGGCGATGCTCTAGGCCGGTTTCCGCCGCAATGTCTTTCGCGGCCTGCACTAGTTCCCGATTGCGTAGCGTGCCCAGCAGGTTGCGCGCGAGGATGACGCGCTGCCCGCGGCGCTGTGCCAGCCCCTGTTCTTCGAGGAAATCGGCTCGCTGCTGTATGGCCTGCTTGGTATCACCGCCAAAGCCCAAGTTGCCCAGCCCACGGCCACCGCCGATCAGTTGCTGGTCAAGCCAAGTCGCGCCGATGACGCGGGCCTGCCGTTCAATAGGAAGGTGTGATTTCAGCTCTACGGCTACATCGCCCAGCCGTTGCGCGTCGTATTGGCGGCCACGCTCGGCCAGGTCGTCCGGTACCTTCCATAGCCCTTCGGCCACGCGCTCCACGATGCAAGCCCGGCGCAGGGCTTCCAGCCGCCGGACATGAGCGGCGACGACTTCCTGCGGGTCGCGTCCGGGCGTAGCCCGGCCCTGCTCGATTACCAGGTGATGATCGGTGCGGTACAGGCCATCGCTCGCCAGCGAGGCGATGTTCTTGTCGGCCGTGCGCACCTCAGTCGAACCCTTCACCTCTACCACAGCGCCCGTGGGATAGTTCGCCAGTTCGTCGCGGGCGTTCAGTGCAACGTAGTGGGCCTTACCGTCCGTGCCGTCGATGATCAGATAGCCTCGGTCGTGCAACTCATCGGCAAGCCCCTTCGCGGCCACGCGGCCGATGAGGCTGCGACCATCGTCGCCCGGCTCGAACACCGCCAGCTCACGCGGCTGGCCGCTCATGGCCCGCTGCATCGTTCGGATGATGTCGCCACGCTCACCCAGGGCACGCAAGGTCTTCTCGGCATCGGCATGAATGGCCCAGGTGCCGGGCTGCACCTCGTCGGCTAGGCCCAGGCGCTGCAAGCGTTGCAGGCGGCCGATCAGCAGCAGGCGCTGGCGTTGCAACCTCGGCTCGTTGAGCCGTTCGACATGCACCCGGCCATCCTCGCCGGTCTCGCGCTGCAAGGTGCGATCCAGGCTCGTCCACCGCTCCTGTTCCACCTCGCGCCTCAAGGTCTGCTGAATCTCCAGTTCGGTGCGCGGCCCCAGCCACTCGGTCGCCAGCTCGGCGGCGCGATGGCGGAAGCCGTGGGCGATGTAGTCACCCGCGATGATGAGGTCTTTGCCGGTGTCGTCGCGCCCGCGCACGATCAGGTGGGTGTGCGGGTTGTCGGTGTTCCAGTGATCCACCGCCACCCAATCCAGCCGCGTGCCCAGGTCGGCTTCCATGCGGCTCACCAGATGCCGGGTGTAGGTGCGCAGGTCGTCCAGCTCGGCCCCGTCCTCGGGCGAGACGATGAAGCGGAAATGGTGCCGGTCGTCGGCGCAGCGTTCCTTGAAGGCGTCCAGATCGGCTTCGTCGGCCTGTGGCCCGTAGCCCCGGCCCGGTTCGCCATCGCGACCCGCGCCGTCGCGCTCGATGTAGCGCAGGTGCTTGGCGAGCGATTGCGGGCTGGCCCGCTGGTGATTGACCAGCAAGGTCTTGATGGTCACGCGCCGCGACATGGGCATTAGCTTCGCCCCGGCGAAGCGCGCCGCCGTGTGGCCACGTCCGAGCCGAGAGCCGGGCCGCTGGCCGGTGCCAGCCGCGCCAGGACGGCGTACTGCCGACTTGCCGCTGCTGGCTTTGCCGGCCTGCTTGAGCACCTTGGAAACGAAGCTCTGCCCCTGGCCCTTGCCCCGGTTCTTCGGGGCGCTGGGGCGCACGCGAAAGTCGTCGTCGCGGCTGTCGGTCATGGCTGCGCTCCCCGCAAGCTTGGGCGTGTCCTGTCGTGCGAAGCACGCGGACATGCCAGCATTGGCGCGACCCTCGCGCCAAACGCGGCACGGTGGCGAAGCCGCTCCGTGCCGCGTTCCCCCCATGTGCTGACTGGCTTTCGACGCGGCCAGGTGCCGCGTCCTTTTGTCTTGCCTTCCGCCTTTGCCCTTCGCTGTCGCTCCAGGCAACGGCGGCCCGGCGGCGCTGCTGCGTGAACAGACAGCGCGCCGGCGAAAGCGCCAATGGCCGCAGGCCGGGCGCGTTCGAGGCAAGACGCCTGAACGTTGGACGGCTGCGCCGGATGCTGCGCGACGTGCGGTGCGAATGCACCGGCACGACAGGCGCAGCGACACTGAAGCAGCCAGCAGAACGACATGCCCGATGGCACGTCAGAGCGCAGCGAATCGGCGGCCATCATGGGCGTATCTCCGGCCACACCGGATGCGCAACGCCGATCACGGCGGATGCGCTGACCGGGCCGAAATAGCGGCTGTCGAACGATGCTGGATTCGTCACGCTCAACAGGAGCAGTTCGCCCGGTTCAAGGCGGCGGCAAAGCTGCAAGGACGGCAGCGCCCGGCCCAGCCGGTCGGCGGGCAGTACGGCGGCCGAAGGCACGCCGTCGATGCGTACCTGACCGGCGACGATGCAGACGTGTTGCGGCGCGACCGCGCCCACACGTTTGAGCAGCGGAACGCGCGTCGGCAGGTAGCCGCGCTGCGCAGCGAGCGCGGCAGCCGTGGCCGGAAGCGGCACCAGCACGATGCTGTCCACGGACAACGGACGTGGCAGCGAGGCGGTGCGCGGGTCGAACGGGTCAATGCGATACCAGCCGACCGCCACGCTGTCGGACGGGTTGTAGGTCAGACGCGGCAGCGGCGACACGAAAGCCGCCCAGGCCAGCGCAGCGAAGCCGATGGCGGCCAGTGTCGCCAGCACGATGCGAGCGCGCAGGCGTGAGCGAGGACGCGGCGCCACGTCGGGCGCGTTGGGTGTGGTGGTCGGGGCGGTCATGGCAGCACCTTCCCGGCCAGCCAGGCGGTATGCCGCTCGGTGGTGTATTCGGGCAGCGCAAGGCGAGCCGCAAGACGGTTGCCCAGCGTGCGCCAGTACGCCGGCGACACGTCGATGGCAGCGATGCCCAGCGCCTCGATGCCGTCGATGCGCTCCAGCACGGCGCGCACGTTGGCATCGCCTTCGGTGTGTAGGAGCAAGCGCGCGCCCGGCTGAACACCGGGGATGCGCTGCGCCGCGTCCAGCGGTGTGCAAGCCTGCATCACCATGAGTTGCCAGCGGATCGTGCCGTAGTCGTTGGCCTGCCAGCGGATGCGGCAGAGCATCGCGCCCGGCAGGAACACCGCGCAGCGCCGCCAGCGGTCGAGCTGAAGCGTGCGCGCCGGTTCGCCGAAGCGCAGGTAGAGCTTGAAGCGATGTTCGAGGTAGGCCAGCGAAACGCGCGTCAGCGGCACATTGCCGGCCTGTCCGGCGAGTGCCGAAAGCGCAGGCAGCGGCGCAGCCGGTGCCGCGTTCGCGGCAGGCCAAGCGAATGCGTTCATGGTGTGTTCTCCGGCGGAAACTCCCGCTCCAGCAGGCCGCGCAGCAGGTCGGCCACGGTCACGCCTTGCGTGAAGGCCGACACCTTGATGCGCGCCCGCATGGCGGGCGTGATGTCGAGCGTGAGGCGGGCCGTGTAGAGGTCGCCTTTGCCCAGCGCGTCGGCATCGCCCTGACGAATCCACGCCTCGGCGTGCGGATTCGCGGGCGGACGTGCGCCGATGCCGACGCGCTTGCCCGTGCGTTTGCTGTTGGGTGGCTGCTGCGCTGTCATGTCGGCCACCGCAGCAGTTCGTCCACCAGGGCGGTGATTTCGCGGGCGGCGGCACTGTCGGGCGCTGTCTCGCGTGCGAGCCGGCCAGCGGCCACGCTGTCGGCGAAGACGATGCGCTGATGCACCTCCGAGCGCAGCGCGGGCAGCGGCTGTTCGGCGAGCGATTGCCGCGCCTCGCGCCCGATGATGGTGGTGCTGACGCGCCGGTTGATGACGAAGGCCGCGCGGAGCAGCGGCCGGAACACCTGCGCCTCGCGGATCAGCGAAACCATTTCCGAGCTGGCCCAGAGGTCGTAGGGGCTGGGCTGCACCGGGATCAGCACGCGCTCGGCCGCCAGCAGCGCGGAGCGCGCCAAGGCGGCGATGCGCGGCGGCCCGTCGATGATGACGTGATCGGCCCGCCTGGCGAGTTCTGGCGCTTCCTGATGCAGCGTTTCGCGTGCGAGGCCCACGGCGCTGAACAGCCGTGGCAAGCCTTGCTGGCTTCTGCGCTGCGTCCAGTCCAGGGATGAACCCTGCGGGTCGGCATCGAGCAGGACGACATGCTGGCCGCGCATCGCCAGTTCGCCCGCGATGTGCGTGGCGAGCGTGGTCTTGCCGACACCGCCTTTCTGGTTGAGCAGAGCGAGGATCATGGCGCGGCCCTCCCTGCTGGAAAGCCGGGCTTTACCTGCCGTGCAAAACGCTGTTCGCCGTGCCGTTTCTCGGTTGTCCACCGAAACGGCGCGCTTCTACTAAAAGTTATGTATTTCTTGTTAGGGAAGTTAGAGGGGCCGCAAACCCGCGCCGTTATTGGCTTTCCGGCGTTTTCGTACTCCTGATAGCACGATAGGCGTACTCCCGATAGCACGATACCCGGTACTCCTGATAGCACGAGGCCGTCCACACCTTTTCCACGAGTTATCCCCGTGCCGTGTGCAGCACGGGCCGGAAGGTCAGCAGTTCTTGTCCGTCGTCCGGCATTCGCTCGATGCCCAGGACGTAGCCGGGCAGCGACTGCCGCGCCACCAGGACGCGCAGGTCGTAAGCGAAGTCGGAGAAGCGCGCAGCGCTGCCCGACTTGCGGTGCAGGTGCCGGAAGTCGAATTGCCAGCCGCCCGGCTGCTTGCCGCCGTGCTTGCGCACCAGGCGGTACAGCCAGCGCTCGATCCCGCCCTTCAAGCGGAAATAGGCTGGGTCGATGGTCAGCACCAAGGCGGCATCGAGCACGCCCGCATAGAACCAGTCCGGCAGGATCAGTTCGATGCCCAGCGGCACGCCGCTGGCATCGGCCAGTTCCTTCCACTCGTTGATCCACGAGAAGCGATGCAATCGCCTTCCCGTGGTTTCGCGGATGGACGTGGCCACCGTGGTCGATTGCAGCCGGTCGAGCGCGGCTTTCAGGCGCAGGTAGTCGTTGAGAGACGTGCCGCGCCCGATGAAGCGCAGGATCTCGTAGGGAGTGGCGCGTATCCAGCGCGACGGGCGCAAGCCCGCGTCGCGCGCCTCCACGATCTGCGAGGCGGCCCAAATCAGCAGGTCGGCATCCCATATCGTTGCGATGCCGTGCTCCTGCGTACCCTCCACGCGGATGGTGATGCCGCCGGCGCGGAAGTCGATCGGCGCGGTACGCCGCGACTTCGCCAGCGAGAAGAACGGAAAGGCCATCAAGTCCTGGCTGTCGCGGGGTGCCATGTCGCCCGGCAGCGCGCGGAACAGGTCGAGCTGTTCGCGCTGCAAGGCTTGCCCTGGCGGGCTGGACATGGCGACGGCCACCCACGCGCCAGCGATCAGCGGCCATCACGGTAATCGCCCGCGTGGCGTTCGGCATATTCCGGGTCGGAAGTCGCCTCGTAGCTGCGCTGGTCGGCCCAGGCATCGAGGTCGGACACCGCGTACATGACGCGGCGGCCGAACTTGCGGAACTTCGGGCCGCCGCCGATCACGCGCTGTTTCTCCAGCGTGCGTGGCGACAGGCGCAGGTACTCGGCGGCTTCGTCGTTGGTCAGGTAGCGTTGGGGCTGCGCAGGCGCAGCGACAGCAGCGGCGGCAGGCCGCAAGGGAGCGGGTCGCATGGGATGTACCTCCATCAAGCCCGGCCACACCACGCGGCCGGTTAGAGGCACTTTCAAGAAAGCGAGGCTGCTTGCTAAGGGACGATCTACGGGGGACGCGAAACGTCCCCCCCTACTGCAACGGCGGCGGAAGCTGTGCCAGGCGGCGATAGCCGCCACGCATCAGCGCATCGCCACGACGTACCAGCCGCCGCACGCGGGCACGTAAGGCGCTGTCCTTGTGCCAGTCGGCGGCGACGGCATCGGCGCCGAACAGCCCTTCGGCCACTTCGCGCAATGACGCGCCCGCCAGGGTCGCGTCGAGCGTCTGCAAGGTGTGCAGTTCCAGCACCGCGGCCGTCGTGGGCCTGGAACGGGCCGCCGCCGCAGGCGTGGCAACCGTGGCCACGGCCAATGCGTCCAGCTCGGACGCGAGCGTGCGATAGCGCGCGCAGGGCGTGGCGCAGGCGCGGGTGGCGTAGAGGTAGGCCATGCCGTCTTCCAGGCCCGGCGCGAGCGCGAGCCGCAGGCAGCAGCCGGGCCAATGCGACACCAGCACCAGGCGCTTGCCGTCGTGGATCAGTTGCTTGCGGCCAGGGACGCGCCAGAACTCGAAGGCATGGGCTTCGGGTGGCGGGTCATCGTCCGGGTAAACCTGCACGACGGCATCGTGATCGGGAAACCAGGCCGGATGCGCGTCGCGCGCATCCAGGGCTGGGTCTTCCAGCAGGCGCAGGCCCCACGCCTGCGCCGTGTCCGGCCGGCGGCGGCGGCGCAGCCAGTCGCGGCGGTAGTCGGGATTTCGGCGCAGGTATTCCCACGCCAGCGCAGGGCCGTCAAGGTGCAGAACGTAGAGATAGGCCGCTGTCGGATACCAGTGTTCGGCGCTGCGATCAGTCATGGCGAAACCTCCCTCTGTTTGGGATGCGTCGCCACGATTTCCGCGATGCGGGAACTATCGAAATGCCATCAGGTCGTCATCAAAATTGGTTAGGCTGTAACTGTCGGTGTCAAGACCATTTGGCTCTGCGTGTTGCGGAAATCGTCTGAATGCGACGGCTACGCCTTCAGGAAAATGACGCGCAGCACCGAACACCGTGCCGCAGCCCGCGCCCAAGATCAGGACTGTTTTCAACAGGATCGCACCACTTCGGTGCAAGAATGCGGATTCAGACCTGCACGGTCTTGATCAAGATTGAAATAGTCACGATGCGCCCCGGCTGGCTAGGCCGCGCTGGTTTTCATCAGTCCGTGATCGCGCCGTTCTCCTGCGCCAGCCGGACGTACTCCGATAACGGGCGCACCGCCTGGAAATACCGATCCCGCCGCACCGGCAGCTTGCGCGGCCCGACGATGCCCGCCAGGTCGGACAGCTTGACCATCCCGAGCTCAGGCATACCGATACCGAGGTCGATCAGGCCGTAGGCCGTGTCGCCATCCGCCGGGTCGAGCGACACCAGCAGCCAGGTCACATGCGCGTCCGGGGTGAACAAGCGCACCACGGGCAGCGGGTCGAGCCGCTGACCAGCGGCGAGCGCCGCGCCGTGGGCCAGCAGCCGGGCGCGTTCATCAGCGGTGACAAGCGGCAGGGTCATGGGCAGCTTCTCCACGAAACCGACGATGCGCGAATGCGCTTTGGTGCCGAAGCGCAGAACTGCCGAAACGCATCCGTGCATTCGTGTGGAAGCACCGATGTGCAAGCCATCGCATCCGTAGAAGAACAGAAGCGCCGAAGCGGAATTGTCGGAAGCCGGAAAGACACGGATGCGATTCCCCGGTTCTGTCGGAATCCGCATCTGCGGATTTCCGTAAAAGCACGAAAGCGGGCCTTTCAGCCATGAATGAACACTATAGATTGTAGCCCTATAGGGCGCAATGGGCTGTCATCTTGGTTTTTATGGGGAAACCAAGTTAGTGACAGCGAAACACTCATTGGCAACGGCAATACGGACAGTCAGGAAGGCGCGAGGCTTGAGCCAGGAAGCGTTCTCCGACGTGTCCAGCCGCACCTATATGAGTACGCTGGAGCGCGACTTGAAAAGTCCGACCCTGCACAAGCTGACCGAGCTGTGCGAGGTCATGGAAGTGCATCCGCTGACGCTGTTGACGCTGGCCTACGCCGGCGACGACACGCACAAGGCCGACGAACTGCTGGCGCGGGTGCGCCAGGAGTTCGAGGCCGTGCTGAAAGAGCGCGACGCGCCCTAGCGCGTCTGAATGCCCGCAAGCGGAGCGCGCAGCGCCGCCAGGCGCGAAGGCGTGAGGGATTGAAGCCGAATGGACATGACGCCATTGGCGGCATGGGGCGCAGCCCGAAAGCCCGGCGGCGCAATGCGCCGACACGCCATGCTGTTCCTACTGCCACGGGCTTCGAGCCATTCGACCATCACCAATGCAATGCTGGCCTTGGACATGCGGGACATGGGGCAACTGCCGAAACCCTGTGCGTGCGATGCTGCGATCAGCAGCACCGCGCCCCGCCGCAATGGGCGGGGCGCGGTGGGCGGCCGTCAGGCCGCCTTGGGCTTGCTGCGCGACCAGATGAGGTCGTGCGTGTCATTCTCGCCTTCGATCAGGCGGGCATAGACCGTCGCCGGGAATGAAGGATCGTCGATGGCCACCGACAGGTAATCCCGCCCGGCCTCGCTGGTTTTCTTCCACGCCGCGCCGAAGTCGTGGCCGGCCGCTTGCAGGCGGAAGTCCGGGGCGCTTTCGTTCTCGCCCTTGTCGTTGGGAACCAGCTTGACCTTGAAGTTGAGGGTCAGGGTGCGGAGCTGGCCGGTGAAGCCGTCTTTCTCTGCGGTGAAGGTGCCGATGTTAGCCATGATGATTTCTCCTTTCGGGTTGAACAAGGTCGCGCCAGTGCGTCCTTGTTGTGATCCGTCCGGCGGGGGATGGGCTGGCCGCACCGCGCAGCGGTCGCAACACCGTGGAGAACCTGGAAGCGAAAAGAATTTGTCCCGCGAGGAATGCGCGCAGCGCAGGGGGAATTGTTTTCGCTGGAAGGTTGCGGCCATGAAGCCCAGCCACCGCCAGGATTCACAACAACACAAGGACGTACTGGCCGCCCGCTCCCGAATGGAGGCATGGCCGACTCGGCATCCCCGCGCGACGGCTTCACCGGCCTGCGCCCTGACACGGGCAAGGACAATGCCCAGCGACAAGGTGAAAGCGTCCCTACTGCTGCTTGCGGCCCTTTGCGTGAGGCGTGGCGTGGAAGCTCCATTGCAAGGCCGGGCGGCGTGTCGGTGAACCGTCCTTCGTGACGTACAGGCGACGAACCGCCAGCGTCGAGGACGGCACGCTTTCGTGCAACCTGCGGCAGCAAGCCGGGGCGTAGCCCCACACGCCCGTCCATTGCGGTGGGGCGCGTTCGGAATGTCGTCGGCGCTGTGCGCCGACGCACTTATGGGCTTCGAGGGTTTCCCGCGCACAAGGTCACTTGTGCGCCGCCCCTTCGCCGTCCGCCCGAAGGCGGCGAAGGGGCGTTCTGGCTTTGGGCTTGGAAACCGGGCGCGGCCACCGCCGCGCCCGGATTTTTGACCATCGGCACCAGGGCGGAACGGCCTGGGGCCGATGCTGATGGAACAGCGAAGCGCCCCGGCCGAAACCGGGGCGCTCGGTGGTGGTGAAGGTCAGGCGGCGAGTGCGTGGGCCTGCTGCTCGTCGTCGTTGTCGATGGCTTCCGGCTCGTCGTTCGTCACCGCCTGCGGCGCATCCTGCGCCGTGGTGTCGTCGGTGCCTTCGGCCTTGAAGATGGCAGGCATCCAGCCGGTGCCATCGGCCAGCCGCTCGGCTTCGCTGGCAATGTCGGCCTTCTTCAACTTCGCCAGCCGGGTGACGTGCGCCGGGGCGTACTGCTCCACGGCTTCCAGAATCGCGGCCTTCGGCACATGCCGGAAATAACCCTCATTGGTGGGCTTCCACCATGCGGCCATGTCCAAGCCGACAGCCTGCGCCAGTTCCGCGCCCGGTTGCTGCGGCGTGGCGCGGGGTGTCACCACGTCCACCGTGACGGCCACGGATATCGCCAGCAGCCGCACCAGTTCATCTTGCGACTTCGCTAGCAGCACGGCGAACAGTTCGGCGCTGTCCTCCGGCAAGCCTTCGCCTGCTACCTGCTGCAACTCGCGCAGCGCCACGGCGGCGGGCGAATCCGGTATATCCGGGGCGATGCCTTCCAGCCGGTCTTGCGCTTTCAGGCTCACGCCCAGCGGCAAGTCGTGGCCGTAGTGGCTGCCCTGCAAGACGGTCTGCACCATGCCATGCACCAGCGCGGCCAGCGCCACTTGCGGATGCCGGGCGACTTCGATTTGCAGCGCGGCGGTGCGGTGGGCGCTCAACCGCTGCGCCAGCTTGTCGGACATGGCGGCGGTCTTGGGCTGCTCGTCGTCCTCGCCTTCGTCGTCGTTCCCGGCTTCGCTTTCGCTGCCGAAACCTTGGCGCAGGCGTTCCAGTGTGCGCAGCGCCTTGGCCTCGGCCTCGCGCATCAACCCGCGATGAATCACTGCCTGCCCGTTGCGGTCGATGGTGACGATGGCACCGGCTGCGGCCTTCACGGTCGTGCCGTAGTCCTGCAAGCCATCTTCCAGCGCCTGCAACTGCTCGCCCACGGCTTCGCCTTCTTCCTGCAAGGCATCGGCCTTTTCCTCGTCCTCGGTATCAAGCGCGTCATCCACGGCGGCGGCCAGTTCGTGCATCTTGGTTTGCAGCTTCTCGATGCGCTGCGCTTCGCGCTTGTTCGGTTCGCGGCGCTCCCTCGGCGCACGCTGGAAGGCGTGCAGGTCGGCATGGGTCACGGCGGGGGTGGCATCCACCCACGCCCAGCCTTCGTCCTTCACCTCGGCGGCGATACCTGCCAGCTTGTCTTGCGCCAGCCGTTCCAGCAGCGCGGCATCGGTCAGATACACGCCCGCGTCACCTTCCGCGAACAGGTCACGGCGCACACCACCGCCTGCGGCTCCGTAGGTATCCAGCCCCACGAAACGCACCAGCGGATGCCGGTATGCGTCAATCTCGCGCTCGGTGAGGCGGTCGCGCAATTGGGAAGGGTTGCGCTGCCACGTCGGCGCGTCGTAGAACGCGGTTTCCTGCGCGGCGTGGTCGTCGGTGATGGCAAGGGCCATCAACTGATCGAGCGTCACGGCTTCGGCGCGGTAGTCGGCCAGCAGCCGGGGCGAGACGTTCGCCAGCTTCAAGCGGCGCTGCACCACCAGCGGCGTGACGCTGAAATCGGCGGCTATGTCCTCGATGGGTCGGCCTTCGGCCACCAGCGCGGCGAATGCCTCGAACTGGTCGGCGGGGTGCATGGCTTCGCGCTGCACGTTCTCGGTGAGGCTGGCCGTGCGGGCGGTGCCATCGGCCACCAACAGGCAAGGCACTTCCCATTCCTTGCTGATGCGGCGCTTCTTCGCCAGCAGCTTCAACGCGGCCAGCCTGCGGCCACCGGCCACGACTTCGTAATGCTCGCCATCGGCGGCGGCAATGACGATGAGGTTTTGCAGCAGGCCGACACGCTGAATGCTCGCGGCGAGTTCGGGAATGGACATGCGCGGGGTCTTGCGCACGTTGCGGCCAGCAGGACGCGACACCAGCCGCGACAGCGGAACCAAAATCAGGTTCTTGGTCGGGTCGGCGGCTTCCAGCGGGATAGCGGCGGCGGTGTTGAGGGCGCGGGCTTCGGTTTGGGTAATGGCGTTCATGGTGATAACTCCTATCGGTTCAGGGATGCAGCAGCGAAGAAAGCGGCAAGGGCTGCTGCCTGCCCCTGCCGCGTGGGGAATCAGGCCTTCAACTGGCGCAGGCCATCGGCCAACATCCAGAGGGCGCGATTGAGGCGCACATCGGAATCAATGCCCTGCACGGGGCGGGTCTGCTGGCGGCGTCCGTTGGCGCTGCGGCCATGCAATCCGCCTTTGGTCAGGTTTTCTTGGGTGCGGTTGAACACGCTCCACAAGTCCGGGCGGCGGTCGTCGAACCGGCGCGGCATCAGGATTTGGCTTTCCGTGATGGGCGCGGGCTTGTTATCGGTGGGGTCGTACTTGAGGGCCAGCGCGGAACGGGCGAACACTTCGGCTTCGCCTTCGTCCAGCGTGATAGCGCGCATCAGGTCGCGGGATTCCTTCACGCGTTCGAAGCCGCTCAACACCTCGAAAGCGCCTTCGATGACAGAACCGGCCACGTCGCCCTTGTGCGGCACGCGCACATCGGCCACGGTATCGCCGCACACAAGGCCATTGCTGCAAACGAACCGGAACATTCCGGCCAGCATCTGATAGCTGCTGGTGCCGTCGTGCGAGTTCAGCAGCACGATTTCATTGGCTTCCGCGCCGTTGATCTGACTGGCATGGCGCAGGCGAATCATGTGTTTGGTGTAGTCGCGGCGGTCGTCGTGCCGCACGCGGGTTTGCGCTGCCATGAAGGGTTCAAACCCTTCCTTGCGCAGTTCCGCCAGCACGGCGGCGGTGGGAATGTAGGCGTACCGTTCGGAGCGGCTATCGTGCGGGGCCTCCGCGAAGATGGACGGGGCTACGCGGCGGATTTGGTCGTCGGACAGCGGGTAGTCACTGCGCAGCGTCGGGGAATGGGAAGCGAATCGAGATGCGAGTTGCATGGTTTTCTCCAATGAGTTGCTGTGGTTTCAAAGCTGACCGGATTCCAAGATTCGGAGCCCGTTGTGGCTTCGGTTGGTTCGGCGCAGAGACCTGGGCCGGTCCTGTTTGCCGCCGTCTTTCCTGAGTTCATCGCCCGCGAAAAACCGGGCCAGCGAGGGACTGGCCGTCAAGGGAGAAGCGCAGGGTTGGTGCGGCCCGCAGCGCAGCGAGGACTCGGCCCTGCGCGCCTTGACGGCCAGGCACCGCGGGCTACGGTCGCGGGAAAAAGCGATGAACTTGGGGAAAGACGAACAGCGGCCAATGGGCCAGGGGGTGCGCTGAAACCAACGCCGCGCGGCGAGCGCCCCTGCGTGCCAGCGGCACGCCTAGCTGGATGGCTGTTGGTCGATCAGGTGCAACCTGTTCGGTGCATGCGAGGGGCGCCAAGCAAGGCGCGGCGGGGATGGGCTGTCCAGCCGATCCCCTGGAGGGCAAGCGCCGCGCGCAGGCCAGGAGCGAAGAGACGGCCGGAGGCATCAGGGATCAAAGCCGCATGGCCGCGACTCGGCACGAGGCGCGGGGCGCGGGGCAACGCCCGCGAGCCCGACGGCGGCACGCCGGGATGCTCTACTGTTCACAACAAAATGTAAGTGACGCAATAGTACTTATGAGCCACAATGTAGCTACATCTATTGTGAGCGCAACAATGGCAAGTAACGACGTCGTTCGTGCCCGGATTGACGGGCAGATTAAAGAAGCCGCAACTGTTGTTCTGGCTGAAATGGGGTTATCAATTTCGGATGCGATTCGGATGCTGCTGACCCGAATCGCGGCAGATAAGGCACTCCCCTTTGACATCAATCGTGTGTCGTCCGATTCTGATCGGAAGGCACCATAAGGTTGCGCTGAGGCAAGGCCCGCAAATCGTTTCTCTGAACAGTAGGGATCAAGAATAGTTCATGGCATCTATCAGACCTTCAGCATTCAATCAACGTGAGCGTTTGGACGGCGGCCCCTTCCTTGTCATTGAAGCAGCCGAACCGGAAGAGGAAGGCATTAACGTTTTCTTCACTGATATTCCCGCAGCGGAGCGCAAGCCGGATTCGCCAATAGCGAGACTGCTCAATGTGTGTCCAGACAGATTGACCATTTGGCCTCTTAATATTCGAGAAGATCGCGACGATTACCTGCAACCTAAATACGGCACCCTTGAACGCATCGTCGTCGCTCGGCCTGTTATCGAGCCCTACATACTGCCAGAGACTACTGACGATGTCGTTGGGCTTCTTGAGCAGTTGCCGGATGGGTTTGCCAAAGATTTTCGATTCGGTTTGGGGCTTCTGTGGGAATATCGGCAAATTTGCGAAACAGCCGCCAGCTTAGAAAACGTAAGCATACTCATTGTCCACAAAGGAAATGACGCGAAAATTGATTCGCCATTCTTTATTCTCGGAATAAGAAGATTTCATGAATTAAGAAAAGAATTAAATCGCATAGCCTCTCGCCACCAGAGAGACGCGCGCAAGGACAAGCAATTTCATGTCTACCAGACCTTATTACATGCTGCCGATTCAGCACAATTTCCCGCTCTAAAGAAGAGCGTAAGACCTGATGCACTAACGGAAATGACCGATGGTGGGCGGCAGCATGTGACGCTTTCCAAGCGTGATCGGCGCGCCGCTGTTCGCATGGTTCAAGACAATATAGAAGCACTGGCGGAATCTGAGCCGCGCTCGCTGCTGGCATTAAAGAATGATATTGAGCTCATCACACTGAATCAACTGATTGAGCGATACCAGGAAATGCTTGGAAAAGGACTGACGGAAAGCAAGTGGCAAAGCTTCTTTCTGGAAAATCCTTTCATACTTAGTCTTGCATTTGCCGTTCCAGCCATGCTGGTTCAGGGGCAAGCTTATGCAGGTGGCAAGCGACTTAACGGGTCCGGCGGAAAATTTTCAGATTTTCTATACGCATCCGCTTCCACGGGCAATCTTGGCCTCATTGAGATAAAAAAGCCGCAAACCGAACTGCTAGGAAAATCTCCCTATCGTGGAGATGATGTTTTTGGCCCATCGACAGAATTGGGTGGAGCGATTGCTCAAATTCTAGATCAGCGTTTCAAATTGCAGAGTGAACTACCCGTCATAAAAAATAACATGAACCGATACGACCTCCACAGCTATGCGGTTCGCTGCATAGTTGTCGCTGGCATGACGCCACAAGAGCATCAGCAAAGAAAGTCATTCGAGCTCGTTCGAAATGCGTTCGCAGAGATCGTGATCGTGACTTTCGATGAACTACTTGCAAGGCTAACCGAGATTAAAAATGCGCTCCAACCGATTCCTACCTTAGACACGGTGCCGTTCTAAAACCAACTGACAGTTGGCCATTCCGTAGTTGGGATCAATGGCTGCAGTGTTCAACCAATCCATCGGCCGATCGGCATGTGGATTTCAACAACAAGATTGAATCAAATGCATATATCCAAGCTCAGCCTGGTCAACTACCGGAACTTTCCCAACACGAAGCTGCTGTTCCAGAAGGGTATCAACACTGTCATCGGCGAAAATGGATCTGGCAAAACCAATCTCTTTCGCGCAATCAGATTGCTGCTTGATGACAACATGATTCGCTCTGCCTACCGGCTGGAGCATACCGACTTTCATCGCGGCCTAGGGCGCTGGCAGGGACATTGGATCATCATCAGTCTTGAGTTTGAGGAAATCTCTGCGGATGAATCAGTGCAGGCGCTCTTCCGACATGGGACGGGCGTAATTGAGGAAGAGGCGAACGGCAAGGCCACTTACAACCTGATCTTTCGTCCGAAGAAGGAAATCAGGCTGCGACTTTCTCAATTGAACGATGGTGATCAGGCAGGCCTCGACGCTATCCTGAACCCGGTCACCATCGACGACTATGAAACGATTTTCACAGGTCGGAGTGAAGCCGACTTCAACGACGAGGCCTTCTATAAGGATGTGGTCGGCGACTTCGCGAATGTTCGATTCAATGAAGAGGTTGAATTTCGTGTTATCGGCGCGAAGATTCCGAACGTGCTGTCCGTCTCCAAAGAAATTTCGTTCACTTTCGTCCAGGCGCTACGGGACGTCGTCTCCGAATTTCACAACAACCGGACAAATCCGCTCTTTTCGCTTCTGAAGGGCAAGAGCGGCGATATCGACCCCGTGGCGTTCCAGGCTATCACCGACGGGGTAAAGGCATTGAATGACTCCATCGAAGCGTTGCCAGACGTGCAGGTCGTCCGGACGGATATCAGAGACACCATCAAGGATGCGGCGGGTGAGGCGTATTCGCCGTCTTCTCTTTCTATCAAGTCGGATCTGCCAGACGAAGCTGACAAGTTGTTCCAGTCGCTCAAGCTGTTCGTTGGCGAATCGGGGGAGAGCCACGAAGGACCGATCCACGAGCTGAGCCTTGGTGGAGCAAACCTGATATTCCTCACGTTGAAACTGCTTGAATTCAAGTATCAAAAGGCTAAACAGTCGATCGCCAACTTTCTGCTTATCGAAGAGCCGGAAGCTCACATTCACACACATATCCAGAAAACACTGTTCGACAAGCTCAAATACGACGACACACAGATCATTTATTCGACCCATTCGACGCACATCTCTGAGGTCAGCAATGTTCAGAACGTGAACATCCTCGGCAGAGAAGGTGATCGTTGCGAGGCATACCAGCCTGCAATTGGCCTAAACCCAGAAGAGATCGGCAACATTCAACGCTACCTGGATGCTGTCCGTAGCAACTTGTTGTTTGCCAAGAGCGTCCTCTTAGTGGAGGGCGATGCAGAAGAAATTCTCGTTCCGATCCTGATCAAGAACGTGCTAGGCGTCAGCCTTGATGAACTCGGCATCAGTTTAATTAATATCCGCAGCACTGGATTTCAGAACGTCGCGGTTCTTTTCGATGATGCCCGAATCCGGAAGCGGTGCAGCATCGTCACCGACCTTGACAAGTCCATCATTGACACAACGCCGGCGGCGGGAGACTCCGAAGGGCTGCTCCGGCGCAAGGGCAAGTATCAGGCATCCCAGGAAAAAGGGGTCGCCAGGAAAGCGTTATTGGAAGACACCTTCAAAGATAACGGGTGGGTTTCTCCATTCTTTGCCCCCCATACCTTCGAGGTCGACTTCATTGCCGCCGGCAATGCGCGTAAGGTGGTCGGCATCCTTCCTGATGTCTACAAGGATGCACCAACCATCGCGACGGCCAAGGCGGAGCTCGAATCAGCGGACATCGCGTTGTTCGGTCAGCGCGCATTGACCATGGCGGACAACTACGGCAAGGGATGGTTTGCCATCTTGCTGGGAAAGAAGATCGATCCGCAGACCGCCATTCCGAAGTACATCTTGGACGCCATCGCTTTTGCGCATCCGGTGGTCACTAAGGAAGTCTGGTTTAACGTGCTGAGCTACCGCGTGAACTACATCGATGCAGAAGATATCTTCACTGCGTCTGCCGTATTCGACGACTTTAGGGCCAAGCTGCTGGCCTTCCGAAATGGAGACATCGACTTCGTCGGCATCCGAAACGAGATGCTTGCCACGTTCCCAGATGATCGCATCAACGATGTACTCGCGGTGTTCTGATCATGTTCATGTGGAACAAAGATGATCTGAATCCCGAGCAGGAAGCAGCCATTCTGAAGCCAGGGAGCGTCTTTCTCATCGCTTGCCCGGGCAGCGGGAAAACGCGCACGCTCACCTACAAAATCGCCTATGAGTTGTCCAGGCTGAAATCGAACAAGCAGTTTGTCGTTGCCATCACTTATACGCACCGTGCCGCCGACGAAATCCACGAGCGCATTGAGAGCCTTGGGGTGGATACATCCCGATTATGGATAGGAACGATACATTCGTTCTGTCTTGAATGGATATTGAAACCGTACGGCATCTATCACGAAGCGTTGGATCGAGGCTTCCGTGTGATCGATCAGCATGAGCGCGAGAAAATCCTGGAGGCATTGTGCAAGCCTTACCAGAAGCCAAAAATAACATTCTGGGATTGTGAGTTTTATTACACCGAAACTGGATATGTGCTCTCCTGCCCACAAGATTGGAAGCATTCGGGTCTTCACGTCATATTGGGCAAGTATTTTGAGATTCTGCACGAAAGTCGGCAGCTAGACTTTGAGCTCATTCTTTACTATGCGTACCAACTGATCGCACGTCATCCTGCGATCAGCACTCTTCTGGCACAGTTGTTCTCTTTCGTGCTGATCGACGAGTATCAGGACACCAAACGAATTCAGTATTCGATCATCACCGCCATTCTGAAAGCTGGTCAAGGTGCGACCAAGGCCTTTATTGTCGGAGATCCTAACCAGGCGATTTATCAATCGCTTGGCGGATATCCGATTGCCTTCGAGGATTTCAAGGCGATGGCCAATATCGATTTGGACGAACTCGAACTGTCGCGGAACTACCGTTCTTCTGAGCGCATCATTGAGTACTTCGGAAACTACAACGTTCACAACACACGCATCGAAGCCGCATCCGAGGACAAGGCGTACCCAAGCCTTATTTCATTCGACGACACAGTGAGCAAAAATGATCTGGACGCTGAGCTCATCCGGCTCATCCGTTTCAACATTGAGACTATGGGCATCTCACCTCACGAGGTGTGCATTCTCGCGCCACAGTGGACGCATCTTGCAAGCATGACACGTCGTTTGGTCGCCAGCATGCCGGAGTACTCATTCGATGGCCCCGGTATGGTTCCCTTTGCACGGGACACAGAGAATTTCTGGTACAGGCTTTCTAAGATTGCACTTACTCAGGCATCGCCGGGAATGTATGTGCGCAGACTGCGGTGGGCCGGGGAGATTCTGAATGACCTAGAGGCGGCCGGGGCTAGCGTGTCGAAGCTCACGCGGAGGTCCTTGTTGAGGGAGTGCAATGCAATTAAGATCGATGAAACAGATGGTCTTACCTACTTGAGCGCATTTTTCGAGCGTCTGTTTGCAAACTTAGCAATCGACTTTCGCCTTTTCACGCTGCTTCAAGAGCATCACGTTGCCTTCTTCGATAGTTCGCAAGCCCGGGTAAATCGATTGAAGAGTGAAGGTAGCGAATTTATAGGCGATATTGAGACATTCAGGAAGGTATTTCAGCATAGGACTGGAATCACCATCTCGACGATACACGGCGTCAAGGGAGCCGAGTTCGATGCAGTGATCGCTTATGCATTATTAGAAGATATGGTGCCGCATTTCAATGATCCGAACGGTCAAGAAAGCGCGATGAAATTGCTGTATGTCATTGGTTCGCGGGCAAGGAAGAACCTGCACCTTGTTTCGGAACGAGGTCGAGTTCGCCAGTATTCTGGCGAAGAGTATCAAGTAACTCGCAAGCTTGCCTCATGCAGTTTTGGATACGATCAAATTCCATAGAAATCACGAGTAGCGCAACCGCGCTCTCTATGGGATGCCCTACAGCTTTGTTTAGCGTTTGGCTGAATCATCTGCGCGCGGCTCGCTCTGCATGCCCTGCTGTCGCCAGCTCAACATGCAAGCGGAGCGCGCAGGCCCGGATCACAGTGTCGGGCCGTGGAGGGCTGGCGAATGCCAGTCCCGTCAGGGATGAGCGAATAGCGAACGTGGAGCAGCGCGATCCACAAAGTGGAGACGCTCAAGGTTCCGTCGCTTACTATTTGGACTACGGCGAGTTGAGTAAAAAATATGAAAAATATCTTTGAAGAAATCAATGAATTTTCTTCGGAAAAAATCGCGTTATTCAGCTTTGGGAAATTTTGCTACGTCTTTCTTAATAAAGACCCGATCTTTGTCAAGAAATTGCTTCCCCTCATCCAAACCTCTCTGGCAAATGAGAGCTTTCAGGCAGACGTAATGCGTGCTTATACGGAGGGCTGCATGAATGAAAAGGCGGCCATTCTGAAAGAATTTGAAGCCAAACGCGACCATCCAAACGCAGCCAAGTTTTATGGGCCACAGCTTGATCTAGTGGACAAGCGATTGGCTATAAAGACAATCCAGCATTTAATGGACTACTTAAATAATTATCTCAACGAGTATCCGGGATCGCTAGAAATTCTCAACAATTCCTACAAGCATATCCATGACGAAGATGGTGTTTCGTACATAAAAGAAAATTACGCAAATTATCGCATTGGCTGCATTTTTTATTCCAAGCACCAATCAATCATGGGGAGGGCTGAGATGCTGGAGCTAAAATATTCCAAGGTAGTTGAACGTGAGTACGAGAAAATTGGAATTGACATAAGAAAGGAAGATGCTCAGTTCTCTAAATATAGTCTTGTCAGCCTGAACGAGAATATTCAGATATTCAACGACAAGGATAGTCAGACAATACGCGATGAACGCATAGGGCGACACTTCTGGATAAAAGTTCCGAGGAAGCTGCTTACCTCTATCGAGGAACTCATTGAAAAAGGAATGCTGTCCGAAATAGCATTCAGGATTGATTACGTCTCCGATTATGTCCCTGCAATGGAGGAGATGGAGTTTGGCGCTCCGTTGCGATTGAAAATATCTTCCCTTCCTAGATTGTCAAAGTTCTACTCCACCGATAAATATGAGAACAATCTATGGATTCACCATGACGCAGAGAAGCTAAGTTTGACTTTTGAAGAATTGATGGAGGACTTTGAGGTGGCAGGCGACGACGTCGTAACGCAAGTCATCCATCTTGAATACAGTTCAAAAGGCGATGATTTTTTTATAACTCACTTGGATCACGAATTTATCGTATATACGTTGGATAGCTATCAAGAAAGATTGAGCAATGCCAACATCAAGGGGCATAGAAAAATAAAGACATTCAAAATAGATAACTCAATGATCCCGTTTGATATAAATATTAGCGGGGATCTTTTTCTGTTTCAGGTTCTCGATTCGTATTTAAAAAATGATGACTTGATTCGTGAATATTTTGAAAAAATTAACTGACTTTATAGTTTGAGATATTTAATTAAAACAGCGATCGGCATAGAACATGGCGCTGCTGCCCGCGATAATCATGTGATTGGGCGCTCGCGCCCACTAGCCCCAGCGCATCCTTGAGCCGCAGGCCAGTTCCTTATCGGCCTATGGCGATTCCACACTAGCATGGAGCCTCGATAGAGCAAGAGATCCGTTGCCACATGCTCGTGCTGTGGTTTGGGTGTACGGTTGGACAGATGCTGCTGTCAGGACTTCTCGCCAGGCTGCCGCTGCTCGATCTGCAACCGCGCCCGTTCGGTCGCCTGCTGCAACCGCTCCCCCAGCACCGCACGCGGCGGCAGGGTCGTCAGGTATTCGGCTACGTGGATGCCCGACTTGTCCAGCTCCAGCAACTCGATCTGCTCTGACTTCTTGCCGGTACAAAGAATGATGCCCAGCGGCGAGGCTTCCTCCGGTTCGCGTTCGTGCTTGTCGAGCCAACGCAAATAAAGCTCCATCTGCCCCTTGTATGCTGCCTTGAACTCGCCGATCTTCAACTCCACCGCCACCAGCCGCCGCAGCTTGCGGTTATAGAACAGCAGGTCCAGGTGGAAATCCTCGTCGTCGATCTGGATGCGTTTCTGCCGGGCTAGGAAAGAGAAGCCCGCGCCCAACTCCAGCAAAAAAGACTCCATTTCGCGGATGATCGCGGCTTCCAGGTCGCCTTCCTGCCAGGTATCGCGCAGGCCCAGGAAGTCGAGGATGTACGGGTCGCGCATGACCAGCGCCGGCGACATGCGCTGCGCATCGCGCATCGCCGCCAGCTCTTGCGTGATCGTCTCGTCCGGCTTCTTGGACAGCGCCGTGCGCTCGTATAGCATCGAGTCGATGCGCTCGCGTAGCGTCCGCACGCTCCAGCGTTCGGCGCTGGCCATTTGCACGTAGTAGTCCCGCTGGAGCGGGTCTTTTAGCGGCAGCAGCGCCACGAAATGCGACCAGCTCAATTGTCGTGACAGCGTCACGACAATTGGCTCGTCCGAGAAGGTGGCGGCGAACTGCACCATCCGGCGCAGGTTCTTGTCCGCGAAGCTACGTCCGTAGTCGCGGACAAGCTGCGCCGCCAGGGTCGGCAGGATTTCGTCGCCGTACCCGGCCCGCTGCCCGGCAAGCACTTCCGTATGGATGCGCTGGCCAATGCGCCAGAACAGCAATGTCAGCTCGGCATTGACCGCCGAGGCGACGCGCTGGCGCGACGCTTCGATCAGTGCCCGGATGTCGCCCAGCAGCGCGGGCGGCGCTGCTGGCGCTGAGACGGATGCCTTGCGCCGGGTCATGCGGCCACCTCCTTGGCTCCCTGCATCCCGGTGATCGTCTTACGCCGATTCGCCACCAGTTCGGCCGCCTCTCGCACCGGCTTATCCTCGGTGTGGACGTAGCGCATGAACATGACGACGGTCTTGTGCGCCGTTAGCGCCATGCCGACCTTGACCGGGATGCCCGAATTGGCAATGTCGGTCGCCGAACGGTGGCGGATGCCGTGCGTGCCCACGTGCGTAGCGCCAGCCGCCTTGAGCGCACGGCTCCAGCCACCGTAATACTCGCCCGTGGTTAGATGCTTGCCAGCGTGGCTAGGAGAAGGCAGCACATAGCGGCTACCCTCCTGCCGGGGTGCCGTCGAGAGTAGCCGATAGGCTTCCTCGCTCATGGGCTTAGACATGCCGCCTGTCTTGCTGTCAGGCCAGACGACGCGCCGGTTCTGCAAGTCAACCCAGTTCCATTCCAGCGCGATGATTTCCGAGCGGCGGCCGGCGAACTCGAACTGCAGGCGGATTCCCAAAGGGATGACGTAGTTCTCCAGCCCCTCCGACTCGATCTTGTCGAGCTGTCGGAACAGGTTGCCCATTTCTTCGTCGCTGATGAGGTGAGTCGATTTGCCGGCAGGGAACATCGGGACGTGACGGCAAGGGTTGGTACCGTCGGGCCGATAGCCCCATACCTCGGCCATGTTGAACATCTTGCGCAAGACGCTGAATACCTTGTTCGCCTCGGTCTGCTTGTACGAAAGCTTTTCCATCAGTCCGGCGATTTCAGGACGCTTCACGTCCTGAACTTTCTTGCGTCCCAGCAGCGGAATAATGTTGCGATTGATGACAGCCTGATAGCCGGCTTGGGTGCTGAGCTTGTTGCGCTTCTTGGAGTAGTCCTCCATGAACTTCGTGCATAGCTCCTTGACCGTAGGTGCCTGGCGCGCCTCCGCCTTCTCTGCGGCGGGATCTCCGCCTCGGCGGACTTGGGCCAGCCATTCCTGCGCCAGCGACCGCGCCTGTTCGACGGTCAGCTCCCCGTACAGTCCTAGCGAGGGCTTGCGGCGCTCGCCAGCGTTCGTCCGGTACTGGAGCATGAACACCTTGCGACCCGCCGGGGTAATCTTGCACAGGAAGCCGGGGACCAGCGTGTCCCGGAGTTCGACGGCCTCTGCCTGGGGTTGCGCCGCATCGACAGCGGACTTAGTGAGTTTGATCTTAGCCATGATGACTCCTTGGAAAGACCTGGATTCCAAGGGCCGGATAGGAGTCAGGCGGTCGGAAGTCAGGTCAGGTTTCGGAAAGCACCGGCATATGTTGAACTCGCTTAAGTCATTGATAAACCTGCTGTATCGGGCTGTAGCGTAGTCCAGCGAATTTCGGTGCTGGAGTCATGGTGAAATAAAAAATGCCAGTAAGCTAAGCTCACTGGCATTAAAACTAAACTGACTGGCTTAACTGTAATTAGCGCAGTAGACCCATGACTAAGCCTGTATTTTGGTTAGCAGAAGACAGAACCGTTGTACCCGCTTGGACTAATAATTGGTTGCGCGTCATATTGGCTGATTCAACCGCGAAATCGGCATCCATAATACGGCCTGCAGCGGCTTTGGTATTTTCAGTTACGCTGGCAAGGTTAGCCGCAGTATGGCCAAGACGGTTAATGTTGGCACCTAAGGTAGAGCGAGCCGTGCCCACTTCTTTAATATAAGTATCAACGGCTGTTATTGCCGCTGTCGCATTCGCCGCTGAAGTTAGATCACCACCAACATCCGCAGGTTTTGCAATTAAAACATCTAAGGTTTCAGTAGTACCAGCACCAATTTGGAATTTAACACCAGTACCAGTACTTAATGTGGCGAATAAATCATTACCCGCATAGGTAGTCTTACCCATGATACGAGTTGACTCTTTAATCAACGCCTGAAACTCATCATCCAATGCTTTCAAATCAGCTGTCGAGTTCACACCGTTCGCCGCTTGAGTGGCCAATTCTTTTTGGCGGTTAGCAATGGTCGTCAACTCTTCTAACGCACCATCAGCAGTTTGCAGCATAGAGGTCGCATCGGAGATATTACGTGAAGCCGTTTCCATACCTTTCACGTTAGCACTCATGCGGTTAGCAATTTGCAAACCCGCAGCATCATCAGATGCGCTATTGATACGTAAACCCGTCGATAAACGCTCCATGGCGTTAGTTAGTAGGTTATTGCTTTTGTTAACAGCACCTTGTGCAACAATTGAAGCGTAATTAGTATGAACACCTAACATATGTAGTTCTCCAGAAAATAACGAGCATTTGGGGTAGACCTGAACTCAGGGATAACTAACTAAGGCGACGGCAACAGCACACAACTAAAATCGATATTTAAAAATAGAGTGTATGGCACTGTAAAAACTAGACTGAAATGGCATGTTCAAAACGCCATAAAAAATGCCAGCAAGCTAAGCTCACTGGCATTAAAACTAAACTGACTGGCTTTACTCGAATTAGCGCAGTAACCCCATGACTAAACCCGTATTTTGATTAGCTGAAGACAGTACAGTTGTACCTGCTTGAACTAATAATTGGTTGCGCGTCATATTGGCAGATTCAACCGCAAAATCGGCATCCATAATACGGCCTGCGGCGGCTTTAGTGTTTTCGGTAACACTCGCTAAGTTAGCGGCAGTATGACCAAGACGATTAATGTTGGCACCTAAGGTAGAACGCTCTGTACCCACTGCGGCGATGAAAGTATCAACAAGGGCAATTGCCGCATTTGCGTCAGTAGTTAAATCACCAGCAGCGAGATCACCTTCCTTCATATCCTTAGTAGTAACAAGTAATTTCTCGCCAGTACCTGCACCAATTTGGAAGGTAACGCCAGTTTCTAACGTAGTGAATAAATTATTACCCGCATAAGTCGTGTTATCAATAATACGGGTGATTTCTGAGTTCAACTCTTTAAACTCATCATTCAATGCTTTCAAATCATCAGTTGAGTTAACACCGTTAGATGCTTGAGTAGCCAATTCTTTCTGGCGATTAGCAATGGTCGTTAATTCTTCTAACGCACCATCAGCGGTTTGTAGCATAGAGGTCGCATCAGAAATATTGCGTGAAGCCGTTTCCATACCTTTCACGTTAGCGCTCATGCGATTAGCAATTTGCAAACCCGCAGCATCATCAGATGCGCTATTGATACGTAAACCCGTCGATAAACGCTCCATGGCGTTAGTTAGTAGGTTATTACTTTTGTTAACAGCACCTTGTGCAACAATTGAAGCGTAATTAGTATGAACACCTAACATCTGTAGTTCTCCATTAAATAACGAGTAGCGGGTTAGACCTGAGTTCAGGGATAACTAACTAAAGCGACCGCACAAGCGCTTAACTAAAACCGATTTAAAAATAGAGTACATGAACACTGTAAAAAATCAGACTGAAATTGCATGCTCAAAACGCCATAAAAAATGCCAGCAAGCTAAACTCACTGGCATTAAAACGAAACTGACTGACTTAACTGGAATTAGCGTAGTAACCCCATGACTAAACCCGTATTTTGGTTAGCTGAAGATAGTACCGTTGTACCTGCTTGAACTAATAATTGGTTGCGGGTCATATTGGCAGATTCAACCGCGAAATCGGCATCCATAATACGGCCAGCAGCGGCTTTAGTATTTTCAGTCACGCTAGCTAAGTTAGCTGAGGTATGACCTAAACGGTTAATGTTTGCACCTAAGGTAGAACGGGCAGTGCCTACTGCCTTAATATACGCATCAACATCGGTTATTGCTTGAGTTGATTTAGCCGTATCTTTTAAATCGCCAGCAACTGCAGTAGGCTTAGCACTGGTTACAGTTAACGTTTCTGTAGTGCCTGCACCAATTTGAAACTGGACTCCCCCCTCCAACTTAGTAAATAAATCATTACCTGCATAAGTTGTATTAGTCATGATACGAGCCGACTCTTTAATCAACTCTTGGAATTCAGCATCAAGTGCTAACCTATCAGCATCAGAGTTCACACCGTTCGCCGCTTGGGTCGCCAATTCTTTCTGACGGTTGGCAATAATAGTTAATTCTTCTAACGCACCATCAGCGGTTTGCAGCATAGAGGTCGCATCAGAAATATTGCGTGAAGCCGTTTCCATACCTTTTACGTTAGCACTCATGCGGTTAGCAATTTGCAGACCAGCAGCATCATCAGATGCACTATTAATACGTAAACCCGTCGACAAACGCTCCATAGCATTAGTTAAAAGGTTATTACTTTTATTTACAGCACCCTGCGCAACGATTGAAGCGTAATTAGTATGAACACCTAACATAGTAGTTCTCCAGAAAATAACGATTGTTTTGGTTAGGCCTGAATCCAGGCATAACTAATTAAGGCGACATGAAAAGCTCTTCACTGAAGCCAAATAGCTTATTTTCAAAAATTAAATAATCACACTTAGGGTTCGCTTCAAAAATTAGAGCAGCAGAGCACTAACCTGTTCGCGGTTCGTATTTCCCTGCGCCATCAAAGATGTTACTTGATAGGCAAAAGGATAGGGTTGCATAAATTTATGCAAATGCTGGAGTTCAAATTTGGGCTGACTAGATGCGGTCAATTGCTTAACCTTCACCAGTAGTAAACGGTGGGATGCTTTAATATCATCAATTTGCACTGTGACTTTTTTATCTACCTTTGACACTTTAGCCAATGTCATTTTTAACTTTTCAGTATCCGTAAAATTCCATTCACGGGGATCCTGCCAACTAAATTTCTCTTCTAATGGTATATTCCTCGGCTCACCCGCTGGCAATCTTTGCCCTTCGCCAACCATTAAAATCCCCCCATTGAGCTTCATCCAAATCTCATGCTGCGCAGTAAACACTGTGTCATTGGTCGATAAGCGGTCGATACTTATCCCTATCGAAGCTAAAACAGGCTCTATGATATCTTGTAGCTCTAAGCGATTTTTATTGGCAGGTAAAAGCAAATGTAATGTTTGCTTCTCAGTAAAAAGCGTAATCCGCTCATCGCGGTTCTTAGGTGATGTGAGGTCGACTCGTCGGAACCTAAAAAAATGCAATGCCGCAGGCTGAGATGCTGAAATCAAATTCAAATGATGATCGAGTAAACGCTTTCCTTGGTAATAAGGCCTAATCTCGATTAATTGTCTTCGACACTCCTCCGCTTTATGTAATGCATCTTCAACCACTGTGTTTTTACTGAACAAGCACGTTTGCAACTGTTTGTTTAATAGACCCAGAATACTTTTAGCCGAGCTCAAGCTCTGTAATACCACTTGCGATGCACTAATATTATGTTGCTCTTGAGTCACCTTGGCCCAACGTCCATAAGCTTCCAATCTATGCTTAGGTATGGGCCTCGCTTTCGGTGCACTGCGGGGCGCACCTGATATCGGTGCAACATAATGAGACGTTACCGTCTGACTTTGACGTAACTGACTAAGTGACTCACCTATCCCTTTGATCATTTAACTCATTACCTACATATGATTGAAAAGGGACAGCTGGCTTATCTGTACAAAAGTTTGCTGGGTAATTTTTAATGCTGTTAATTTGACATTGAACTCGGCAGTGGCAGCGGCATAATCGAGCTCCTGCGTTTCACCTATCACTTGTTTACTAAACAACACCATTTCTTCATGGGAACTTTTAACTAAAGCGAGATTATTTTGCTTGCCACCGAAATCGGTAATAGCCGCACCTATGCTATCTAAGGTTTCACTTAACGCTGTTTGTATTCCACTCGCGGCCGCACTAAAAGCAGGATCGCTTGGTGATAAGCTTGGATCATTTAATACGTTAATATAGTCCATTGCTTGATTCAAAATATCTTGACCAGCATTGGAGAACAAGACTTTTTCGGCGGTGACATTAGCCGTAGTCCATGAAGAGCTAGACGTTTGTACCGTTCTCTCGCTAGCATCACCTTGGTAGACGTATCGCCCAGCAGCATCCTTAACTACCGCAGCTTTCTCAATCGCGTTACCCGAAAACAGGTAATTACCCGACTCATCGGTAGCGTTAATATTATCCACTAATCCCTTTAAGAGTTCTTCCATTTCAGAAGCATAGGATGCTCTATCTTCTTTCGAGAGATTTGAGCTATTAGTGGCGATACTGATTTCCTTCATCCGCTGCTGCGTCTCAACCATGCTGGATAAATAGGTTTCAGCACGGCTCATATTGGTACTTAAGGAATCGATATTTTTAATGTATTGCTGTACTAGTGCTAAATCGCGTTGGTTATCCATTACCCGAACAACGCCAATAGGATCATCCGAAGGCGATAGTATTGAAACACCTTTAGAGAGCATTTGATTCAAACGTGCTACATCATAGGTCGTGTTCTGCAAACTGTTTAAATTGTTAGTGTATAAATTTTGCATTGTTACACGCATGAATAAAGTCCTTAAAAGCTACTAAGCATCGTTTGAAACAGTTGATCTGCGGTGGAAATCACCTTCGCATTCGCCATATATGACTGCTGATAGATGATCAAATTAATCCCTTCTTCATCGGGATTCACACCACTGGTACTCGCCCATTGGGACTGCGCATCTTTTTGCAAATCTACACTGGTTTTAGCAAATGAAATCGCTTGGCGAGAAGCAGAACCTAACTGGCCAACCTTGCTGGAGAAGGATTCCGCTAAGCTTGTATTACTGCCAAGGCTAGTAAAACTCAGCTCTTTATTCGCAAGCTGTACTAAAGCTTTTAAATTTGCGTTATCGCCTTGGGTGCCATCTTTACCAAAGGCAAGTTTATCAGGCGTAAAACCAGCCGTTAGAGATAAGCTTCCTCCTGGGTTATTAGCTTGATAAGTAAATAAATCCTGTGACGGTGTCGCACCATTTAAGTCAGTGCCAGAAGCAAGAATAGAATTAAACTCGGTCGCTAACATGACCGCTAATTCATCTATGTACTGTTGCGAATCTGCGAGCTGCACATCACGGTACGTAAGCAAGGCACCTAAACTGCCACCAGCGGTTTCATCAACATTAAACTGGCTAGCACCAAATTGGATAGTCACCAAATCGTTCTTAGGATTGGTAGGATCGGGATTACTCGTTAACTTAGCAGCAGTATTTCCCGTCAATAGCGGCTCACCTCGGGCCAGCGAGATATTGACCATGCCTTGGCTATCTTCAACAACCCGAATATCTAAAATCGCAGCTAAGTCATCAATTGCAGCATCTCGACTATCTTGCAGTGCAGGGGGAATAGTTCCTGTCACACTCGCCGCCTGAATGTCGCGGTTGAAACTGGCAATAATATTTAGTTGTGAGTTGATCTCTTTTACGGATGAACCAAGCTGTCCATTGATCTGATTACGTTGCGAATCAATATTGTCGTTGATTGCATTCACTCTTTGGGCAACGGCTTTAGCCTCATTAAGTACACCTTGTCGGTAGGCAATGAGATTAGGTTGTTCCATAGATGAATTAAGGGCGGCGAATAATTGATCTAGGCCTTTTGAGATATTATTCCCTTCGGCACCAAATACTTGTTCAGCCTGACGCAAATAACTACTTTGCACTTTAGAAAAACCAACAGCACTCGTGGTTTGCCATAACTGCGCGACTTCGTATTGATCAGAGATCCGTCTAACACCATCAACAAACACGCCCGCGCCGGAGCCATAAGCACCGCCACCAACCGAACTTAACATCACCTGCTGACGTGAATAGCCTGCAACCATAGCATTAGCAACGTTATTTGAGGTTGCATTCAATGCGGCCATGCTTGCCAATAAGCCAGACTTACCAATGTTCAACATGCTCATTTAAAATCCTTCACAACGGGCCGCATAATAAGTGCAGGCTGCATCGCTGTTGTTGTCATCTGTTGAGGATCAAAGGCGACCGGATCTTTCTCAGACTGAAATGAACGTGATAGCTGCTTAGTCATCACGTCAGCCAAGCCCATACCATTGACTTGGCTTAAACGACTTGCCAATTCCGCATCATGTAAATCTTGATAAAGGCCATTATTGCTTTTGGAGGTTAAAGGATTATCTTCATCGGCCATAGCGTCGGTGGCTGAGCGCATTTGCTTAAGTACCGTTTGCAGGAACTGCGCCTCAAATTGTTGACTGACTAATTTAAGTGCACCTTGCTCGCCATTCGCCTTAATCAAATCATCAGCATTCAGCTTATTTAAGTAACCGCCCGTATTTTCAACTTTCATTAAATCACCACCAAATCAGCTTCTAAAGAGCCCGCTTCCGCCAAAGCTTCTAGAATTGCCATCAAGTCCATTGGTGTCGCACCTAAGCTATTTACGGCACGCACGATTTCTTCAATTGCTGTGCCCTCGGGCCAAACAAACATACGTTTGTTACCTTGCTCGACCAATACTTGGCTATCATTAGTCACCACGGTTTCCCCTGCGGCATTACCAAGATAAGCGCCATTAGGCTGACTCACGTTTTCCCGTTCAACAATAGTCACTGTAAGATTGCCATGGCTCACAGCGGCTTTACGAACCACAACATCTCCCCCTAATACCACTGTGCCTGTACGACTATTAAACACGATTCGAGGTGAACGTCGGCCTTGGTCAATCTTGAGTTCTTCAAGCATTGACATAAAAGTCACACGCTCTCGATTCGACTTAGGCGCGTGTATCAGAACCTTGGCATGATCTTGCGCACGTGCAACATCGGGTCCAAATAGTTCATTCACAGCCCGTTCGATATTTCGGGCGGTTTTAAAGTTGGGAGCCTTAAGGTTTAATATGATGTCTTCATTATCACTAAAGTTACTTTTGATTGGTGCCTCAAGTAAGGCACCATTGGGGATAGTGCCAACAGTTGGCACATTCACAGTCACAGATGATCCATTACGACCGGCGGCAGAAATACCGCCAACCACTAAGTTGCCCTGCGCTACCGCGTAAACCTCACCATCGACAGCCCTAAGAGGTGTCATTAATAAGGTTCCGCCCTGAAGACTTTTTGCATCACCAAGGGATGAAACCGTCACATCTAAGGATTGTCCTGGGCTCGCCAGAGAAGTAATAGTCGCATGCACAGCAACGGCGGCGACGTTCTTTAACTTAGGATCGGTTTTATCATCAATCTGTACACCAAACTGTTTAAGCATATTGACGACAGATTGACTGGTAAATTTAACTTGAGAGCGGTCACCCGTTCCATTTAATCCGACGACTAAGCCATAACCCACGAGTTGGTTATCACGCAGACCTTGCACATCGACAATATCCATCAAGTAGCGGCTTTGCTCTTCCGCTTGCAGTGTACCAGTAGCCAAAAGTAACAATAATAAACAACGTAGCATCAAAATATCCTTTGCTAGAGCGGGAACCATGGACTATTGAAATAGCGAGAAGCCCATCCCATAGCATTACTGTCAGCAATAGCGCCTTGACCACCATAGATAATTCGGGCATCGGCAATACGTTGCGACGATATCGTATTGTCATTACCTATATCATCAGCACGTATAATGCCAAGTAAGCGTAAATACTCATCGCCCTGATTCAATCGCAGCCATTTTTCACCACGTATCAACAAGGTACCATTAGGTAAAACCTTAGAAACAGTTACAGTGATTGAACCTGATAACTGGTTTTGCTGTGTACTTGAGCCTGCACCATTAAACCCTCTCGAAAAAGAGGTTTTACCGTCAGCATTGGCCGTTTTATCACCAATATTGCCCGCAAGCCCCATACCCATATCTTGTTCTTTGTTGGTCTTGGTATCCGCTTTCTTACTCGAATAGGTTTTTTCATCTAACGCGACGGTTAAAATATCGCCCTCACGGAAAGCACGTTTATCCTTAAAAAGCGTCAACATAAAACCGGGACGATAAAGACTGCCATCCTTTGCATCTGGCAGGCTGTAGTCAATCTCAGGCGGTGCCCACTCTTTAGTGCCAGGTTTAGTCTCCTTATCTGGAATATGCGACATACAACCCGATAACAGTGCAAACCATAAAAACCATAACCAACGCATGATTGCCTCTCTAAACCGATTGATTGAGGAACTTGAGCATATCGTCTGAGGCTGACACAACTTTGGCATTCATCTCATATGCTCTCTGCGTGGAAATCATTTCGACCATTTCTTCCACCACGTTGACGTTTGCGCCCTCTAGCGCACCCTGTCTTAAAGCACCTAAAGCTTGATCACCCGCCACACCTTCAACCGCCACACCCGATGCCGCCGTTTCACGGTAAAGGTTGTCACCTCGAGCTTCTAACCCTGCTGGATTAGTAAAGTTAACAAGCGTGATTTGACCTAAATCTTGAGGTTCAGCTTCACCCGCCATTTTCGCTGTGACTACACCATCGTTGGCAATAGTAACGGTTAGCGCATCTTCAGGGATCACGATATTAGGCACTAAAGGTAAACCTTGTGATGTGACCATCATGCCTTCGCTGCTGCGATAAAACTGACCGTCACGGGTATAAGCAAGATCGCCATTTGGCTCTTCTACTTGGAAAAAACCATGACCTTCGATCGCTAAATCCAACTGCTGACTGGTATTTTGCATATCCCCAGTAGTGAATATTTTTTGAGTACCAACGACTCTCGTTCCTGCACCTAATTGCAGACCCGATGGCAGATTATTCAGTGCATCAACCTGTCCACCTGGCTGACGTTGAACCTGATAAAACAGATCATTAAACGCAACACGGTCACGCTTAAAACCAGTGGTATTCACGTTTGCCAAGTTGTTGGCAATCGCAGTCATTTTCGTATCTTGTGCTGTTAGGCCGGTTTTACTTACCCATAACGCTGATTGCATACCAATAATCCTTAAACATTGCCCAGCAGACGATTACCAGCCTCGGCCAGCTTTTCTGCACTTTTCATTAACTTAACTTGAATCTCAAATTGACGACTCAAATCCATAGATGCAATAAGCTCTGACACGGCCTGCACGTTACTCGACTCAAGGAAGCCACTATCCACTAACACACCTTCATCTTGTGGCACTGCTTGGCCATCACGACGATAGAGCAACCCATCTTGCCCCTTTTGCATTAAGGCAAAGTCAGGATTCACTAGCTTTAATCGGCCCACTTCCTCAATGATCCCGCCTTCAGAGGGTAAAACACTGACTGTGCCGTCTTCACCCACAAAGACATCTTTATGCTCAGGCAACGCTATCGGCCCATCAACGCCTAATACAGGTCGGCCATCGATAGTCAGTTGCCCCTCGGCATTTGTCTCAATTGCACCTGAACGGGTGTATGCTTCAACACCGTCAACAGCCACACTGAACAAGCCACGATCGCGGATCGCTAAATCCAATGAACGGCCCGTAGGATTGATCACCCCACTTTGCTGGCTAAAACCACTACTTTCAGTCTGTGCCATGACCCTTGTGTTCAAACTATTACCTTGAACAGCTAAAGGCACTGCATTAACACGCTCAAGGTCGGCTTTAAATCCTGCAGTTTCAGCGTTAGCCAAGTTATTCGCGCGAATACTTTGCGCCTCAAGAATACGAACTGCACCACTGGCGGCGGTATAAAGCATCTTCTCCATGTCAGTGTCTCTTCTTAAATGGCATTAAGTAATGCTTGTTGCATAGTCGAGTTCACATCAAGAACTTTGGCGTTAGATTGATAATTACGTTGTGCCGACATGAGGTTAACCATTTCAGCGGTCGTATCCACATTCGAGCCCTCTAAATACCCCCCCGTTACAGTGCCCATAGTTCCTGTAGATGGCGCCCCCATAATCGCTTGCCCAGCGGTATTTGTAGCCACCCAAGCATTGTTACTCACGGCCGATAAACCGTTGGGATTACTAAAGTTTGCGAGGACGACCTGACCTTGTAATTGATCTTGGCCGTTAGTATAAGTGCCATACAACATGCCATTGTCATCCAGACGCACACCTTTCAATTCACCCGAGGTGTAACCATCTTGAGATAAGCTGGAGTTGTTGTATTTGGCTGCATACTGAGTGCTTTTATCGAAGTTGATATCAAATTTAAGCGGTGATGCCCCATTACCCAATGTAAGGTCGAAGGTATCCTTTGTTGTAGTTGGATCTAAAATGCCTTTTGAATCAAATTTTAATGTTGTTTGGTCTGGCAGAAGAGTCCCATCCAGAGTGTAATTAATCGTCCACTCATTCGGCGCTGTTTTTACATAATACTGAGTCACCACATGCTCAGTACCCAAAGAGTCGTAGACACTGGTGGTACCAATAGAGTGATAACTATCAATATTTTTAGGATCAAATGGCACGGCTGGGACAGCTGGTGGAATAACATCGACTCTCGCATCGAGATTTAAAACCATGCTGACATTCGTTGTGGCTTTGGCCGCTAAAGAAGCCGTTTGTACCTGTAAATCACCCGCATTACCAGTTTGCAATCTTCCCGTCGCATTCACAGAATATCCCTGTAAACGATTACCGACTGGATCGGTTATAAAGCCTTGATTGTCCTTATGGAACATCCCTGCTCTAGCATACATGGCGCCGCCATCATTCCCCTTGAGAACAAAAAAGCCTTCGCCTTGGATCCCCATATCAAGCTGACGACCGGTATAAGTTAAGCTGCCACCTTTAGAGAAGTTTTGGCTCGTTGACATCACGCCAACGCCACCCGCCTGACCACCATTATAAATTGATGCAAATTCACTACGGCCACCGCGAAACCCACTCGTTGATGCGTTAGCAATGTTATTACTGATAGTGTTGAGGTCTTGAGTCGTCGCCTGTAAACCACTTAAAGCTATGTTAAATGACATCTTAATATCCTATAAAAATAATTTACGAAACTTCAGAAATATTGAGCACAGAAACAACCCCAACACCATGACCCATTTCAGCCATCATCATGCCGGATGCACTGGAGAAATGGATTCTCTCGATCGGTGCCTTAATATACGTTGGCGCAACTAAACTATTTTCACCTAGTGTCGCCTTAGCTTTGATTTCATATTTGCCTGCAGACAACCCCAGCTCAGCAGGATCGATAGAGAACCGAACATCACCAACATCCTGAGCACCGAGTTGAATAGTGCTAACGACCTGACCTTGTGCATCGATAATTTCAAGATCTAAGCCTTCAGCTGCATTCTCTAAATACACTTTGCCTTCAACCGCTTCACCATCGAGCTGAAACTCAGACACAGGCACCATGGCATTCTTACCAATCAAAGATGCCGACTGTACTATGCCCAAATTTTCCATCATGACCATTTGGCTTGATTGATTCTTCCGCATTCCCTCTAAGCTTTCGACCTGCGAAAACTGCGCTAATTGAGAGATATACTCAGCACTGTTAAGCGGTTTAGTGGGATCTTGATTCTTGATTTGTGCAATCATTAAGGTCATAAATTCATTCTTTAATGACGCAGCATCATTCCCTGGTGCCGCTAATGCACCTGCAGGATTCTGAATCGAGTTGTTACCAGAGCGAGCCAATTCCATTGCTATTTATTCCCTAGTTGCAATAAACCTTGCTGCATAGAACGCGCACGATTCATGATTTCAACACTGGTTTCAAATGAACGACTTGCCGCCATCATGTCAGCCATTTCTTCAATCGTGTTCACATTAGAGTAAGCAACATAGCCTTGTTCATTGGCAAAGGGATGATTCGGCTCATAACGCATATCCAATGGGGCATCCGCTTGGACTATGTCGCTCACTTCAATCGAAGCACCAATCGCACCTTGTTGAGTCGCATCGTAAATAGTCGCAAATACGGGTTTTAATGCTCGATAGGCCGACTCAGGGTTTTCGGCGGCAGTTCCAGCGTTAGCTAAGTTACTCGCGACCGTATTTAAACGTATGGTCTGAGCATTCATGCCAGCACCCGCTATTTGATAAATATCGCCAAATGACATACAGGCTCCTAACGACCTTCAATAGCAGACTTTAGACCGGCTATTTTCATGTTTAAAAATGTCAAACTCGTTTGATAATCCATCGCATTCTGTGAATATCTTGCCTGTTCCTTACCGAGTTCCACGGTATTATCATCGGCAGAATTTTGATAAGGCATGCGATAAGCGAGGCTGTACTCTTGATTCATCTGCATGCCTGCTTCAACTTGCTTCATGGCCGCTTTGAAATCCAAATCTCTCGCTTTGTACCCCGGAGTTTCGGCATTGATTAAATTACTCGCTAATACCTTGCTTCTCTCCACTCTAAAATCGAGTGTCTGAGGATGTATTCCTAATGCTTTATCAAGGTTGATAGCCATCTCAACTCCTAGTACTGTATGCGTAATTAATTTAGATGGCCGAGCAGCTTACAATTAGCATGCCAATATACTTATTCATATAAAACAGTTGGTTAAATGAAATCGCTATTGATATACGGAAAGTTCTTTTCCCTCACTTTCTTACTGAGCATAGGGTTACTTCCGCTCAATGTGCACGCGAAAGGGAAGATCACGGCGACAGAACAAATATCTCAGCAAATGACAAACTCCGTAGCCGCAGAGATAGCTAAGTGGCAACAATCGCAAGAGATAAAAAAAGTCAGCAAAAAAATCACACTGCACATTCCTTCCAGCACTGCCAAGCTAAAAACGTGTAGCACAGCGCTCCAAGTCGAGGCTGCTAAAGGGCTCCCATTCGGTCGGATCCAACGAAAAATAAGCTGTGCCTCTGAAGGCTGGTCACTCTATGTTCGGGCCAAGGTTGCTCTCAGCGCCTACATTCCTGTTGCCAACAAAACGCTTAAGAGAGATGAAGTTGTCACATCAGAAAATCTACAATGGCAAATGTTGCCCTTAACTGCGTCAGATCAAGACATTATTACTGATGAAAAACACATTTTAGGGCAAGCGGTTGCCAGAAAAATAATCAAAAACAAACCCATAAGAGCAAGCAATTTAAGTGCACCAGAACTCGTGAGCATAGGGGATGAAGTGATTATCGAAGCAGTCAGTGCCACCTTTTATGCCAATATGATTGGGATTGCTATGGATGCGGGTAAACAAGGTGATGCCATTAGAGTGAGGAATAGTAGTTCAGGGAAAATCATTACCGCTTACCCCATAGCTAAGGGGAGAGTTGAAACCCGTTTTTAACATTTAAGCCACCTTAGAATAAATTTAAAAATTTATTTTAGATTTATCCTATTTAGGTCGCCTATATCTAATATCTAGCCATTTATGACGATGAACATCTATGGAAATTAATAAAATTAGCAGTGCCTTGAGCACTGAGTTCAGCACGAGTAAGAGCGCTAATACGCCCAGAAAGCCCGTTGAATCAGAAAATCTATCAACGCCAACACGACAAGATATTAGTCACGACTGGCAATTGTTAGAACAAACCCAGAAAGAGTTACATACCATCTCCGACGTTGACACAGATAAAGTTGCTGCTATACGTCAGGCTTTAAGTAATGGCAGCTTTGAGCTGAGCTTAGATAAAATTGCAGATAAGATATTGATACAGCATGGATAATAGTCAAGTAAATAAACGCGAACTTGTTCAAAGTTTAATTCGCGATATTCGTCAAGATCTTGAGGGATATAGTCAATTAAAATCAATGCTTAAGCACCAACGTGAATTAATGCAACGCAGGGATAATGATGCGCTCTTAGCCCATAACGAGCGTCAAACTGCACTGTGTAACAAGTTGGCTTTGAGAGCCAAACAGCGAAGCGAAAATCTCGCGACACTAGGTTTTAATAGTGACAATAGTGGCATGAGACGCTTAATCACGGCGCTACCTGATCACCTAAGACCGCAAATAAAAATGTCATGGGACAACTTGCAGCTGTTAGTTAAAGATAGCCAAACAGCCAATGAAACCAACGGCAGATTGCTCGTAATACAGCAAGAAACGATTAACCGTATCCTGAATCAAGATGGCCAACACCATGAAATTGATTACGGTGCCAAACGCTAATTAAACTGAATTATTGAGAGTTACCAAAGCCCTCGCTAATGGGACATAGTTTAAAAGGTGGCTCTCAGCTGTAATGACACAGCGCCTATTGGCCTTTATTCTTGTAATAGAAACCCGCCATATCATCAACAATAGCCTGTTCACGGCGCGCCACTTGTGCTTGTTCTTGTATATGTGTTTGTTTTTCAAGCAACTTCAAACCTTGCTGACGCCCTAATTGCTTACGCCATAGGCGATCAATACGCAGTTGTTCCTGTTGTAGAAAAACCTCCTTTTGAGCTAACTTCACCCGCATAGGCTCTAACACTTGCGCCATACTTGCGGAATTTTGCCAGAGCAAAACATTTGAGCCCTCTTTCGCACCACGATAAGTCAATATCATTTGGGCTAAGGCTTGATTTTGTTGTTGATTTAGTTGGACGCTTAGGCTGGAATCATCGCGTTTTTGCCCTAGCTGCGCTAATTTCTTTTCAGCTTGAACACGTAACTTAGAGAGATGACGCTGGCTCATATCCCATAACTCCCATCAACTGTTCCAATTGCACTAAACTTTCAGCCAGATTGACTTTACTGTGTGTGGTCTGGCGTAAAAATCGTGCCATTTCTGGATACACTCGCACAGCAAGATCCATTTCAGGATCTTGGCCAGCTTGGTACCCACCTAAAGGTAATAAGTCTCTAACCTCATTGTAACGACTCAAAAGATGTCTAAAGATCTGACTCTGTTCAATACTGCTAGAGGTCGCTATGTGCATGGCTAAGCGGCTCACTGACGCATTAAGATCAATCGCAGGGAAATGTCCTTGCTCGGCCAATTTACGACTTAGCACTATATGGCCATCTAAAATAGCTCTCGCTGCATCTGCAACAGGATCCTGCTGATCATCACCCTCGGCCAATACGGTATAAAACGCGGTTAACGTTCCCGTCGGATGTTCACCATTGCCCGCCATTTCCACCAGTCTAGGTAACTGTGCAAATGCCGATGGCGGATAGCCTTTGGTTGCTGGAGGCTCACCTAAACTCAAGGCGATTTCACGCTGTGCCTGAGCATAACGAGTCAATGAGTCGACTAATAGCAACACTTGCTTACCTTGATCTCTAAAAGCACAGGCAATTGAGTGGGATAACCGCATTGCACGTAATCGCATGAGCGGTGTGGTATCTGCAGGGGCTGCAATAATCACAGCCCGTTTACGCCCTTCTTCACCGAGTGTTTCTTCAATAAACTCCCTGACCTCACGGCCACGCTCACCAATTAAGCCAACCACCACGACATCTGCTTCAGTAAAACGAGTCATCATGCCTAATAACACACTCTTACCCACACCAGAGCCCGCAAAGAGCCCGAGTCGCTGGCCTCTACCGATGGGCAACAAACTATTGATGGCGCGAATACCGACATCTAGCGGCTGCCGAATAGGCTGGCGCAGCAAAGGATTGTAACTCGTGTGAGATTGCGGGACTTGTGAAACACCGGTTAAATCGCCCAGTAAGTCGAGTGGCTGTCCAAGTCCATCAAGCACCCTGCCAAGCAAACCATCACCAATAGCAATTGTTTGCTCATCCGTAATAGGCAGCACTCTGGCACCTGGCATCAAGCCCTGTGTAGGCTCAATCGGCATAAGGCACAATACGTCCCGATGAAAGCCAACGACTTCAGCCTCAATTAAACGACCATTTCGCCCTTCAATCTGGCAACGATCCCCCATGCCAAGCTGACAGCCAACAGCCTCAAGCAATAGACCATTAACTCGAATGAGACGTCCATAAACCCTTGCAACTGGAACCTGAGGCCAATCGTCATGAAATACATCAGACTCCAATCTCAGCCTCATTCAACTTGGTTTCAACCTGCTTCATGCAAGCATCGAGTCGTGTCTCGACTGAAGCATCTGCATCGGATTTATCACTCACAATTCGACAACTGCCCGCTGAAATACTGCTATCAGCGATGAGATTCCAGCCACGGATTTTATCTTCCGAGAGCTCTTTTAATTTAGTCACGGCACTCGGCTCTAAATGGATTTTGATATCCGCTTGGTCATCGGGCAACGCACTCAAGGTTTCTTCAACGAGTTTAAGAATTTGTTGTGGCTGCAGGGTTAGCTCGCAGCGAATCACTTGTTGTGACACTCGGCGTACTAATTCAAGGATCAAATTTTGCTGTTCACGAACCTGCTTTGCATGACCATCTTCGAGTAGCTCTCTCAAAGCACCTAGCGGTACGAGTAAACTGTTGAGCTGCTCATCGATGGATGCTCTACCCGCTGACTGCCCATCTAACCGACCTTGATGAAAACCAGCTGCATGTCCAGCAATGCGCCCTTCTTCTATGCCAGCCTCATAACCCGCACTCTTACCTTGAATAACACCTTCGTCATAACCCTCATCGAATGCTTGTTGATAACTTTGAAAATCACTGCCCGCATCGGAATTTGATTCCACCGCATCGTGTAATGCAGGAAAACGATAACGACGAGCGAGATTGGTATTTAGACGCCAACGAGAATGCTTGTTTTCCATTAAACAACGACCTGTTCTTCAAATAGCTGCAATTCAATTTCACCTTCTTGCATTAATTGCTTCGCCAGTTCCATTATCTCTTTACGCGCCCCACTCGCTCGGCTAACAGGTACACCACCTAACGCTTCAATTTGCGTTTCAATCGCTGACGACATACGTTTAGGCAAGGCATTGAGCAAGGCATCTTTCAATTCAAAATCAATGCCTTTTAATGCTAACGATAGGGTTTCAGAAGGTACTTGTCCTAATAAGGTCTGCAACGTTTCTTGCTTTTGTCGCCCAAGAATAATGAAGTCAAACATGTTATCGGTGACATCAATCGCCATCTGCTTATCATGGAGTTTGATCATTTCCATCAACTGTTCTCTGTCGCCTTCGAAGCGATTGAGGATATCGGCAACCTGTTTGACACCCGCCACTTGCGTGTGACTTTTCTCCATTGCCATCAACATGCAGCGCTCAACCAGTTCTCGCAGTTCCTCAACAACATTACGATCCAATTCGCCAAGTTGCGCGATACGAACGAGCACCTCATCTTGGCTATCACTAGGCAACATTTTTAAGATTTTAGCGGCACTTTCTGGTGGTAATAATCCCAACAATACCGCTTGTAACTGGCAGTGCTCATGGGTGATTTCACGGGCAAGTAATTGGGGGTCAACCCATTCAAGACGCTTAACGAGCACTTTAATCTCATCACCATAAATGCTATCGATAAGACTTTTAGAGACTCTGTCTCCCAAAGCGATATCGAGTGTCTTTTGTAAATAGGACCGTGAGGCTCTGGCGATACCCGATTGTTCTTTATAGCGTTGGAAAAAACGGCTGAGTACTGCCTCGGCTTCTTGCTGGGTAATACTCGATAACCGTGCCATTTTATGGCTTAAGTGTTGCACATCGTTACGATCCAAATGCGCCATGACCATGGCAGCACCTTCTTCTCCCATACTCAGTAATAACATGGCCGCTTGGGCGTAATTGTCCATCTTAATTTCGATTGAATTATTCACCGTCTTTATCGCCTATCCAATGAGCTATCACTTCTGCAACACGCGCGGGTTCTTTGTTTGCGAGCAAGGCTAAATGCTCCATTTTAACGGTCAAAGGTGAGCCAGGCTCGGGTAAACCTTGACTGCCTAGCCAGTCGGCACTCGGTAACTGATGTGCTTGATTTGATAAAGTTTCGGCGGAATGCCCATCGAGTGCAGCAGCGGAAGCGGCACTTAATGCAACGGGCTCAATTCTAGGCGCGGTAATTTGAGCGGTTCGGGTCAAGTGCTTAACCAGCGGCCTTAATACGAACAAAATAAGTCCAAAGCCAAGGATGCCGCCTATGATGTAGCGTAAATAAGCTTGGTAATTTTCTGATTGCCACCAAGGTGACGGCGTAAATTCGGCAGCGACGGTTGGGGTAAACTCAAAGGCATTAATGGTAAAACTATCACCTCTCGCCGCCGAAAAGCCGATGGCATCCTTGACCATATTGCCAAACTTAACCAGTTGAGCCTCTTCATTGAATGCTCCTTGACCCGTAGCACTATTAATAAGCACTGAAACTGAGAGGTTTTCGAGCTGCATTTGTTGATAACGAACATGACGCACAGAACGACCAACGTCATATTGACGACTTTCTTCCTGCTTCAAATTACGGGTCTTATCATTCGTCGCCTCTTTCCCTGCTTGGGGTGGCTTATTACTTAAAGCTCCAGGAATTCCCGCGGCAATAGTATTACTTGAATCATCGACACTCGTGCGCTCTTGAGTCACGACATTTTGCGGATCGAGTGACTCCTTAGTTTCTTCAACCTGATTGAAGTTTACTTTTGCAGTCACCCGCACTTGGAAATTATCTTGACCAAGCACAGGCTCGAGCATAGAGGCGGCATTAGCCACTAAGCTATTCTCAAGTTCACGCGTGTACTGTAACTGCTTGTTTCTAGACTGACTAAGATCTTGATTGCCTGAAATATTCTCACTTAAATATCGACCATCTTGATCGACAACTTTGATATTACTGGCCGTTAGTCCAGTCACACTGCCAGCAACCAAATTAACAATAGCCTCAACTTGTGTTTCAGAGAGTCGAGTATTCGGGTCTAGCTGCAGCATGACGGAAGCCGTCGGCAGTTCAGGCTCCTGACGGATAAACAGAGTTTGTTTAGGTATCGCCAAATGAACTCTTGCGGCACGGACCAACTTTAACGACATGATAGTGCGAGCTAATTCACCTTCTAAACTATGGCGATACTTAGCTTGTTCCATAAATTGACTCGTGCCGAGCGCGGTATTGTCGAGTGCCTCCATACCCGAAGGTACTTTCGCTTTTACCCCTTTTGCGGCCAAAAGCATACGCGCATTACCGACTTGCTCTTCTGCAACGAGGACTGCCCCAGTATTAGCCTCGAGGCGATAATCAATGCCTTCTGCATCCAAGACATTTAACACTTGAGAGGTATCGACATTTTCTTGGCTGCCATATAAAGGTCGATACCCTGCAGTAGCAGTCCATAACATCAACACTATGACACTAGCGACAACCACCGCAAGTAAAGCTAAGGCGATAACCTGACGATCACCACGGTTAAAACGATGCCATTTTTGGGTCATGCCAGCAATGAATCCTGACGAAGATTCAGTCCCGGTAATATCCTGACCTGATTGAACAAAAGTGGTAGACATTCACACAATTCCTTAAATAGGCATCTTCATTACATCGTCAAATGCTTGCACAAGACGATTACGAATTTGGAGCATAGTCGCAAAGGACAAACTGGCCTTTTGCGAAGCCACCATAGCACCGACGAGATCATCACTTTTTCCACTATCGACAGCCGCCATCGCCATAGAGGATTGGTTCTGATCTTGGTTAACGGCAGAAACTTTACTCTTAATCAAGTCAGTGAATGACCCATAAGCCATACCATTATCGGCAGGGTTTGAAGTGATGTTGATCGCCCCTTTAGCCACTTCACGATGAATGTTTAAGGTTTCCATTAACATATTTGAGCTAACAATCGCTCCATTAGACATATTCCATTCCTATTACTTTTTGATTGCTCTAAGCTGCTCGACCCGCTTGCTCTAATAACATTTCAATATCAATACCCGCTTCACGCATTTGTACGAGGCGATATCTTAAGGCTCTAGTCGTCATCCCTAGCGCCTCAGCACTTAATGTGCGTTGTCCATTAAAACGTTTAAGTACATCAATAATATATTGAAACTCTGCCTGTTGTTTTGACGCTTTAAGCCCATCTGAGGCGCCTAAAGGCTCCAACTCAAGCATCTCTTCTTGAATGTTTAACCCGAGTTCCGCAACTTGAATCGCCTGACCTCTACGCATCACTAATGCACGTTGAATACAATTTTCTAGCTCTCTTACATTTCCGGGCCAATCATAGTTAACGAGCACTTGTCTTGCGTGCTCACTGAAATAACAGCGACTTGAGCAATCAGATTGGCCATATAAATTTAAGAAATGTTCAGCGAGAGGCAGGATGTCAGCCTTTCGTTCTCTTAAAGGCTTAATTTTCAGAGGTAAAACATCTAATCGATAGAACAAATCCTCCCTAAAATGTCCAAACTCCACGGCTTGTCTTAAGTCGCGATTGGTAGAAGCAATGACTCTGATATCCAGTGGTATAACATGCTGGCCACCAAGTCTTTCGACTTCACGCTCCTGTAGTACCCGAAGTAACTTCGCCTGTAACGGCAAGGGCATTTCACCAATTTCATCGAGTAATAAAGTACCGCCATTGGCCTGCTCAAATTTTCCTGCCTTATCACAAATGGCACCAGTGAAGGCACCTTTGACATGCCCAAAGAGAACGGACTCTAGAATACTTTCAGGGATGGCAGCGCAGTTAATCGCAACGAAAGGCTTATGTGAACGGGAGGAGTGGCGATGAATATAACGAGCAAGCGGTTCTTTACCAGTACCACTTTCACCCAATAATAAAACACTGGCCTCAGTGGTTGCGGCGCGATGGGCCAACATCAACAATTGTCGACTAACAGAAGCCGCGACAACCAAACTAGAATCAGGTAACTCTAAACGGTGTAATCGTTGAATTGAGGCAAGTAACTGCTCAGTTTCTACGGGAATTAATAGATAATCCTGTACGCCAGCTCGCATTGCTGCGGCTGCCAACTCACCTTGCTCTGGTGCTAATAAGGCGACGATATTACGGCCAGGAAAACGGGCAAGATAGGACTTCACATCACAAGGACTACAATCCGATAAGTTAACGATAGTGAGCCAAGGTAATTCCATTGCATCACTCCACAGATAAAAATCCTCATGTGTTATTTTGCATGCAAGTTCCGCAGATATGTTTAACCCTTCAATCCGTATACTTAGGCCACCCACTCACTAACTCCCTTTCGTTTACAGTACATTAAATAACACCTTTATTTAGACCGATTAAGTATCTGTGCATGAATGTATATAAAAGCTATTACAGCTTATAACGCTATTATCTCGATAGATTGAGTGACTCATTACTATGCTTCCTAAACAGATTAAGAAAAGACGGAAGCCAGAAAGCGGAAGCAGAACTTCCGCAATGAATGTAAAAACACTGATAACACTGTTCACTCGAAAATTAGCATTCGCAATCCATAAGGTCATACCGCCAACTTAAATCAGGTTTAAATGTGTTCTTTCGCAATTATCGATAAAAATGTGACCAGCACCAAAATTTAAGATGCCATGCTCAAACAAATCTATTCTCATCAATTAAAAATCACAGTGAAACACTTGGAAATATAAAAGACCACCTGCAAAAAAGTGATACATATAACTTAGGACTGACTTATACCAAATATATTTGTAAAATAACATATCATAATGATAAAAATACAACGATGCTAATAACCATAGTGATGAAAAACTTAGCCACTTAGTATTTACAACAAATAAGACACAAAATAAATTTACAAAAAAGCAATAAAAATCAAAAGCAAGTGTAAATAAGTACACAAAGTAATCATTGATGACAAACATGTAAGCACTAGAATAAATATAGTCACGCCAAAATATCGACAAACGTCAAAATAATACTATTCCGACTATTTATTGACGCTGAAATATAAGACTAAAAAGCATTAATATCTTCTTACACAATCTCAAAATAAACATTTTGTTTACAAACTCAGTCACCCTAGAATTCTATTCACATATATTTCAGCTTTTCTTATAATTATTATTGAATACTTTAGCCTTATTACCTTATCATCCTCGTCGTTTAAAACAGCTTCCAACCTTATGCCTATGTGATAGGACGCTCAACTGTTTTAAGAAATTCATTAATCCTTAACGATAAAGAAATAAAAAATCAGGCTCTCTGTTTGTGTATATTTTTTATGCACCAACTGAATCGCGGAGGTCGCCAAGCAGTATTCTAGCGGGAAAAATACGTTTAATAGGAAGTAAAATGAAGACGACAGCGAAAGCTAGGCTTATAAAATCAAATTCTGATGAAATAATTAGACCTATTATGCTAGTTCAAGAAAAGCTAGCGAGAACGCGATTATTGCAACAGCTAGAAAAGCTACATCGTCCACTTATCGATGCCATAAATAATATCCTATCTCCGCTACTAAGACAGGGTCATCCCGCTGTTTCGGGGTCAACGTTAACAGAACCTAGAACACCTGTCGTTCCAGAACATTGCTATGCATGGTTTGTATTAAAACATCATCAAAATACCCTCGGTTATTGGAGAATTGATCGCTGTACGCTCGATCAATTGGCGAGTAATTATTACGGTAATACCTCAACACCATTAAGTTCTCCTTTGAGAAACCCCAGCCAATCTGAATTTAGGTTAGCCAAAAAGTTGCTACTTTCCGTAGTGGAGGAGCTACCTAATAGCACGATTGAAACCAATAATCTTGAAGTTGAGCTCATAAAAGGCCATATGCCACTCGCAGTATCGGCAGTATGGTCGTTCAATTTTACCAATGGCCCACTAACCCCTCCAATGCTCTTTTGCTTAACTGAGCATTTACTGGGGCATCTGGCCGAACAGCCTAAGAAATCTGAAGTATCTGCGGATTTACCCGCAAAACTAGCCGTCTGGCTAAAAAGTCTCCCCATAAAAATGCAGCTGACATTAGGGCAACATAGCATCCCGGTGCAATCACTCAGCCAATTAAAAACTGGGGATATTTTACCTATTAATCTCTATCCAAAAACCTTGTTATCAATCGGAAACACACCGCTATTTCATGCCTCAGTGCATAGTCATGAAGGACAGATGGTAGCGAAATTGACTCAAGATATTTATCAGCATGAGGAGCATGACATTGGCTGAACAATCTATTTTATCGGATGATGATTTTCTATTAGAGGACGATATTTTCTCTGAGAGAGCATTTTCAAAGCCGGCCCCCCATAACCGTAAATTGAAAAATAATAATTTTTTTCAACAACTTCCTGTTCAAGTTACTCTCGAACTGGCCAGTGCTGAAATGTCTTTAGGCGAACTGAATCGTATGGGAGAAGGTGATGTTATCGCACTCGACCGTATGGTGGGTGAACCGCTGGATATCAGAGTAAATGGAGCACTATTAGGAAGAGGCGAAGTCGTAGAAGTGGCTGGCAGATATGGCGTACGTTTGCTGGAAATAGAGAGCATTACTCTCGATGGGACAAGTAACGAATGATAGTTCGGGTATTGTTACTGGCGATTCTATTGTTTGCTCCCCAAGCCCTCGCATCGGAAGGACTGACCTTATTCACACTGGATAGCGCTCAAGACAGTCAAGCAGTTAACATTAAACTCGAAATTTTAGCGCTCATGACGGCCATTAGTTTCTTGCCCATCATGCTGATGATGCTAACCAGTTTTACTCGTATTATCATTGTATTAGCAATCCTCCGACAAGCTCTAGGACTACAACAAAGTCCCCCTAACCGAGTGCTTGTTGGGATAGCATTAGTACTCACTATCTTTATTATGCGCCCAGTGGGAGACAAAATTTATAAGGAAGCTTATTTGCCCTATGACCAAGGTAAGATCGAATTGATGGAGGCTGTCTCAATAGCCAAAATCCCTTTAACTCGATTTATGCTGGCGCAGACAAGAGAAACTGATCTTGAGCAAATGCTGAAAATAGCTAACGAACCCACACACATGAAAGCAGCAGAGGAAGTCCCCTTTTTTGTCCTTATGCCCGCATTTGTACTGAGTGAACTCAAAACAGCTTTCCAAATTGGCTTCTTACTTTTCTTACCTTTCTTAGTTATCGACTTGGTTGTCGCAAGTGTCCTCATGTCTATGGGGATGATGATGTTGTCACCGTTAATTATTTCTCTCCCATTTAAACTGATGGTTTTTGTATTAGTCGATGGTTGGGCTATGACGGTAAGCACCTTAACCGCAAGTTTTGGGTAGCTAGATGGACATCAATGAACTGACCTCGCTCTTTGCTGACTCAATGTTTCTCGTCATCATCATGGTTTCTGTGTTGGTGACACCGGGACTCATTCTAGGCTTAATCGTTGCGGTATTTCAGGCTGCGACACAGGTCAATGAACAAACCTTGAGTTTTCTGCCAAGGCTTATCATTACTCTACTTATGGTTCTGTTTTCAGGCCATTGGCTCATACAACAGCTAAGTGATTTATTTGACAGGCTGTTTATGAATATTCCTCATATTATCGGTTGATATGCTTTCCCTCACCTCAACCGAACTCAGCATGTTAATCGGCAGCCTTTGGTGGCCATTCTGCCGGATCATGGGGGCATTTATGATAATGCCCTTGTTAGGTAATTCTTATGTGCCTGCAACAGTAAGAATTTTTCTTGCCTTAAGTATTGCAGCGCTTATTGCACCTATGCTGCCACCCGTTCCCGCTGTCGATGCGCTCTCGCTTGGATCATTATTTTTAGCCATAGAACAACTACTGATTGGATTTATGCTCGCGCTATTTTTAACCATTTTAATCCATGTGATGACCATGCTTGGCACTATTATGTCGATGCAGATGGGTCTAGCGATGGCGGTGATGAACGATCCTGCTAATGGCGACACCAACCCCATTCTCAGTGAATGGTTACAAATCTTTGGTACATTGATTTTTCTGGCTCTTGACGGTCATTTAGTCGGTCTCAACATCATTGTTGATAGCTTTCGTTTATGGCCAATTGGGAATGGGATTTTTGACTTACCGCTAATGGGATTGGTTAGTCGAATGGGCTGGCTATTTGCTGCATCGCTGATGCTCGCCATACCCGCAGTACTCGCCATGTTAATGGTTAACATCACTTTTGGTGTATTAAGCCGTGCTGCGCCGTCATTAAACATCTTCTCGCTCGGGTTTCCCATGACCTTGTTGATGGGCTTAATTTGCGTCTTCCTTTCGTTAAGCGGCATTCCAACTCGTTACAGTGATCTGTGCTTAGACGCATTAACTGCAATGTACCAATTTATCGGAGGGATCTCATGAGTAAAACGCCCCAACAAGATAAAACAGAAGAAGCTACACCGCAGAAAAAGCGTAAAGCGAGAGAAGAAGGCCAAGTTCCACGCTCTAAAGATCTTGCCTCCGCAGCACTGGTCGTTGGTTGCTCTGCCATGCTGACCAGTAATGCGGATTGGTTTGCGACGAGAGTCAGTGGATTAGCTAAATACAATATGCTGCTCACGCGGGCAGAGTTAGCTCAACCTGACATCATGATGCGCCATCTTGGCGCCAGCCTAGTCGAAATGCTAAGCATCTTAGGCCCACTATTCATCATGGTTGCTCTGTTGGCCGCAGTTGCAGGAGCCTTACCTGGGGGGCCGATATTTAATTTTGGAAATGCTAATTTTAAGTACAGTCGAATCGATCCTCTTGCCGGTGTCGGAAGAATATTTTCCGCTCAATCTCTTGTTGAGTTACTCAAGTCATGCCTAAAAATTGTGTTACTGATCGGAATTATGTTGGTTTTCTTGAATGGTCACTTACAAGAACTACTTAGCTACAATCAACGCCCTATTGATGAAGCGGTTCGTGATGGCATCAATCTACTGTCGCAAGGCATGTTTTATCTTGGTACTGGGCTGCTCGTGATCGCCTTTATTGATGTGCCTTACCAATATTGGCATAACAGCAAAGAATTACGTATGTCACGCCAAGAGGTCAAAGACGAGCATACCCAGCAAGAGGGTAAGCCAGAGATTAAAGCTAAAATCCGCCAAATACAGCAACGAATGGCTCGCTCTAGGGCAGATACCACCATTCCAAAAGCGGATGTTCTCTTGGTTAATCCCACTCACTATGCCGTGGCATTAAAATACAATCCTGACTTAGCGGATGCGCCTTACGTCATCACTAAAGGCACCGAAGAACTCGCCCTCTATATGCGAGAACTCGCTAAAAAACATGATATTGAAATTATTGATATCCCACCGCTCACGCGGGCTATTTATCATTCAACGCAAGTCGATCAACAGATACCCAGTGCCCTTTTTATCGCCATAGCGCACGTATTAAGTTATGTCATGCAAATAAAAGCATCTCGTAAGGGCTTACAGCAGAAACCTGAGCCTTTACCACATTTTTTTATTCCCCCTAATTTACGTCACGATTAAAGGATTGCTTAACCTATGAATTGGCTTTCTCGCACCTTTTCAGGAAATTACAGCTATATCGGCATTCCAGTCATGCTGCTCGCTATTCTGGCAATGGTGATTTTACCGCTGCCTGCATGGCTACTGGACATTTTGTTTACATTTAACATCGTCCTTGCCGTCATGGTGCTGCTGGTGAGCGTCTCGATCCGGCGACCATTAGAGTTTTCTGTATTCCCAACCTTATTGCTCCTTGCGACCTTAATGCGTTTGACCTTAAACGTTGCATCGACGCGCGTAGTACTCATTGAAGGTCATGAAGGAGGCGATGCTGCGGGTAAAGTGATCCAAGCCTTTGGTGAAGTCGTCATTGGCGGAAACTATGTCGTCGGTGCTGTTATCTTCTTAATTCTAATGATTATTAACTTTGTTGTAATCACTAAGGGTGGCGAGCGGATCTCTGAGGTATCGGCGCGATTTACATTGGATGCTCTACCGGGTAAACAGATGGCGATCGATGCCGATCTCAATGCTGGCACACTTACACATGAACAAGCCAGCCTACGTCGCCAAGATGTCGCCAGAGAAGCAGACTTTTATGGTTCCATGGATGGAGCCTCAAAATTTGTGAGAGGGGATGCCATCGCAGGACTCTTGATCTTAGCAATCAACATTATTGGCGGGATCAGCATAGGCATCTTTATGCATGATCTGAGTACAACAGAAGCCTTTAAAACCTATGCACTATTAACCATTGGTGATGGCCTAGTTGCACAAATTCCATCATTACTACTCGCCACTGCTGCCGCAATTATTGTGACTAGGGTATCCGATGCAGAAGAAATGCCGACCCAATTGAGTCGACAGTTACTGGCTAACCCTAGAACCTTAGCCACTGCAGCCATTGTGATGGCGATTCTCGGTCTCACCCCGGGCATGCCAGCACTGGTATTTTTATCTTTTGCAATACTACTAGGCTTTGCGGCGTGGAAACAAAACCAGAATAAGGCCTCCTTTACTGAAGAGAAAACTGAAGAACTCATAGAAACCAGCCTGACAGAACCTTCAGCGCCAAGCTGGGAATCCCTGCCTTTTACCGACATCATCGAAGTACGATTAGGCTATAGATTGGTTCATCTAGTCGAAAAAACCAAAGGAGCAGAATTACAAAAACGCCTAACAGGGATCAGACGTACCCTTTCAGAACAAATCGGATTTCTGCTATCGGAAGTAAGAGTGCGCGACAATCTAGCCTTAGCACCACATGCATACCAAATTAACTTTATGGGCACTCAAGTGGCTATCGCCGAACTAGAACCTGACCTGCTGCTCGCAATAAAAAGTGGTCCTGTTTACGGTAAAATTGATGGGATTTTAACCAAGGAACCCGCTTACCAAATGGATGCCATTTGGATTGCACCAGAGTTAAAGGCCAAAGCACTTAACTTAGGTTATTCGGTCGTCGATAATGCGACAATCATTGCCACTCATGTCAGTAAGTTATTGCGCGAATCACTGCCTGAATTATTGCAACATGATGATATTATGCAATTAACTGACAGGCTCAGTAAGCAAGCCCCCAAACTGGCGGAATCACTCAGTACCTGTTTAACCCCCATACAGTTACTCAAAGTTTTCCGCTTGTTACTCAAAGAGCAAGTGCCGCTAAAAGACATACGCACCATAGCAACGACCTTGCTGGAATGCAGCGAGCAAACCAAAGATCCCGTTCTACTCGCCGCCGATGTGCGCTGCGCTTTACGCAATAGTATTTTGCATCAAATCGCAGGCAGCAGTCCGCAGTTGAATGTACTTACGCTGACCGCAGAATTAGAACAAACCTTAATGACAGCGTTAAATCAATCGCAGCAACAGGGCCGAGTTGCATTGGATAGTTTCCCTATCGAACCTAATCTACTGGCGCAGCTACAACAAAGAATGCCCCAATTACTCGCGGAGACAAAAGAGAAAGGCTATAACCCTATCCTACTTGTTTCTCCACAACTCAGGCCTTTCCTCGCGCGTTATGCATTAGCATTCGCCCGTGGACTTCATGTTTTATCCTATAATGAAGTCCCTGAAACAAAAGAACTTATGATTGCGGGACAACTAGGGTAATCAAACGCATTAAGCCCTATCGCTTTATTAAGTTTTCATCGTGCAAGAAGCATCAATGACAGAATGCTAACCAGCGTTCGACATTGGTGCCGCATGCACTTAGCACTATTTTACGCAGTCAGGATGAAAAGATTGGGAGCAGAGCTGAGCGCTTAATAAACGTTAGCATTCAGGGATGACCCGACATTGCGCTTATCACTTCATTCATTTTTACATCGATATGTTAATCAAATTTTCACAATAGTATGAGCTGCATCAGGTGCTAGGAGACAAATGTCCTCTTGTATTCACCCTTCCCTCCCTATAATCCACGCCATGACTTCGTAACTCGGTGCTTGAGCCTCTGGTTTTGGCTGCATGGCGGCACCGTTTCCTCTCAGGAGCTAGCTAATGAACATACTCGTGCTAAACGGGCACCCCAACTTAACTCAGTCTGTGGCCAATGCCTGCATACTTGCCCTTGAGGCTGAGCAACCGAGCTGGCGTATCAATTCAGTGGCTCAGTTTGATGGGGATACCGCCACGGAGCAGCAACAGTTGCTCGATGCCGATGTTATTGTGGTGCAATTCCCGCTCTATTGGAGCACCTACCCCGCCGTGCTCAAACATTGGATTGATGAGGTATTTACCTATGGTTTTGCCTTTGGCCCTAATGGTAGCCAGCTCCAAGGTAAACCTGTCCTGTTTTCTATCACTGCGGGGGCGACTGAGGACTCCTACAGCGAAACAGGCTTTAACTTTTTACCCTTTAACGTATACCAACAAGCTTACGAACACCCATTTCGCGCAGCCGCTGTCGAGATTATCGATACCATTATTAGCTTTGAGATGAACTCCACTGCCGCCGAAGGTGGCAATAAGTCCAACACCCTTTCCCTTGCAAAGGCCCACGCCGAGCGTGTGATTGCAGCCGTTAATTCATATAAGGACCACTCAGTATGATCCAGTCCATCCTTGGCATTTTTGTACTCTTAGGCATAGGTTTGCTGTTTTCTGAGAACCGCCGTTTGATCAGCTGGCGCGCCGTTATCGGTGCATTTGGCATTATCATCGCGCTCGGTTTTTTTGTGCTGGCAACCGAGATCGGTGCCGATGTACTGCTGGCCGTATCAAATACTGTAGGCAAAGTCTTTGGTTATGGTACTGAAGGGATCAAATTTGCCTTTGGCAGCTTAGTCAATTTCAGCGTTGAAGGCATAGGTTTTGTCTGGGCGTTACAGGTATTACCGCAAATCATCTTTACTGCCGCACTCACCTCTTTGCTGTACTACTTAGGCATTATGCAGTGGTTTGTGTTAATTATTGGCGGCAGCTTGCAAAAGGTACTCGGCACGTCACGGGCGGAGTCAATGAATGCGGCGGGCAATATTATTCTCGGCCAAACCGAAGCACCGTTACTGATCAAGCCCTACCACCGCGTTCTCACCCGCGCGCAAATTTTTGCGGTAATGGTTGGCGGATTGTCTTCGATTGCTGGCTCCATTTTAGCGGGCCTTGCGGGGATGGGCGTTGCGCTTAACTATCTGATTATGGCTTGCTTTATGTCAGCTCCAGCTGGTTTGATGTTCGCTAAGTTGCTTATCCCAGAAACCGAGCCAACCGTTAATGAAGTGCCAGAATTACCCGATGATGAAAAGCCCAGCAGCTTTATTGATGCCATAGCCAAAGGCGCTATTGCTGGTATGGGAATCGCTGCCATCGTCGGCGCAGTCATTATTGCCTGTATTGGCCTCATGGCATTGTTGAACGGCGGATTAGGCGCGATTGGTGAACTGTTTGGCATGCCAACCTTAACCGTAGATATGATCCTCGGCACCTTGTTTGCGCCAGTAGCTTGGTTGATTGGTATTCCATGGGCTGAAGCAAGCACTGCCGGCGCCTTCCTAGGGCAAAAAATCGCCATGAATGAGTTTGTTGCCTTCGCCAATATGGGCAATGTGGAACTCTCTGCACGTAGTAATGCCATTATGACCATTGCCCTTTGCGGCTTTGCCAATATCGGCTCAGTGGCCATGGTGTGTGGCGCCCTGAGTCAAATGATACCGCAACGCGCGGGACTGATTGGTCAGCTCGGGATGAAAGTACTGCTAGCGGCGACGTTAGCAAACTTGATGAATGCTGCAATTGTCAGTTTGTTTATCTAAGTTTTCCCTTCGCGGTAGCCCGATACAATTCGGGGCTACCGCCAAGCTAAGTAATTGATAAAGGTCAACAATGAGTATTCAACCCCATATTCTCGTCGCGCCCCATCAAGTCAGTGAAAAAGCCGTCGTCTGCGGCGAACCCAATCGAGTCAACCGCATCGCGGCGCATCTAACGGATGTCGAATCCTTGGCGGATAACCGCGAGTTTCGACTGATGCGTGGCCGTTATGGCGACACTATAATCACTGTTTGCAGCACAGGTATTGGTGCTCCCTCGGCGATCATTGCCCTTGAGGAACTGTATCAATGCGGTGTTAAACAACTTATCCGCATCGGCTCCGCCGGTGCGCTACAACCGCAAATAGCCATAGGTGATGTGATTATTGCCGAGGCCGCAGTGCGTGATGATGGCGGCTCTGCCAGCTATGTAAAGCCCGGTTTTCCGGCCTGTGCCAATCATCGTTTGGTCGGCAAACTGCAAGCATACTGCGCGCTGTATCATATTATTGCCCATAGCGGCGTAGTGCGCTCCCACGACAGTTTTTATACCGATCAAGAACAGGAGCTCTGCCACTATTGGCATCGCCAAGGCGTGCTCGGGGCCGATATGGAAACCGCTGCGTTATTCACCGTCGGCCGACTGCGCCAACTTAAAGTGGCGGCGATTCTAACCAACGTAGTGCTATTTGAGCAAGATGTTAAAGCAGGAGTTAATGACTATGTTGCATCGTCCAAAGCAAGCGCCCAAGGTGAGCAACATGCCATTTTAGCCGCGCTCAACGCACTGTGTGATTAGAGCTTGTTGAGGTTAATTAGCAGTAAGCCTTGCCGCTAAACGCAGCATCCAGATAACCACCAAGTCATCCTCTTAATGGCGCAGTCAATGCGCCATCATTCTCACTAAAGCTCACACTCACACCGACCTGTCATAACACACGTTTGCAGCGTCACAACAACGGCGACACACAATGCGATCGACCATCTACCGCCGCCAAAGTGCCAGCCCGCACGCAGGGATTTACATATTTTATGATCGAATGAGTATCAATCCTGCGGCGAAATGCGTACCTTAATCGCATCAATATCCACAACTATCATCAACATGCAGTTACATCCTGAACTCTCTAGCCGCTTTGGCGACACATTAAGCGAGCAGCGCGAACTCTTTAAGCAGGCCTTATTTCAGTGCCAAACGGCCAGTCGACAATTTTCCCCCGGTGATATCATGTTGCAACAGGGGCAAAATGTGCGTGAGCTTTATGTCGTGTCCGTAGGAAAAGTCGCCATGTATACTAGCGCCCACAATGGTCGGCGCTTTCAGTTAGGTGAGCTAAATTGTGATCAGCATATTTTTGGCGAAATTGAGTTTTTTACCAAACTGCCCTGCCAGTGGACAGTGATGGCCGAAGATCAGATGGAAGCCGAGGTAATTTGTGCCGCCAAACTGCAGCAATGCATAGTCACTCAACCGCAACTAGCGCTCTTTTTTGCCTCAGCGCTGGCATGGGATTATCAAGACTCAATGGCAATCTACACCAACCGCCTATTGCACCCCATCGCCGTCAATATTGCCCTCGATCTGCTACAACGTAGTCAAAACAATATCGCCCTCGGAGCCTTTAACAAAGTCGAGCAAGAAGCCGAACGCTTTGGCACCAGCAGTCGCGTCTACCGCCGCGCACTCAACTCCCTCATTGAACTCGGCCTTGTCGAAAAACGCGATCAGCAGCTGCATATTATCGACCCAAAGGCGCTAGTAACTTTTATTGCGGAGTAGATCAAAAGAATGCTGCATCAAGCATAGGGCTATGCAGGGATTCACAGGCAAACCACCCAATTTGCATCAGCTTTGCTATCGACACTCTGCATCAATCAACGTATTTATCGTTAAGGGCGATAAATCCAATCCTAAATATGGAGACCATAATCCAATCTGATGGATCTAAAAAGTGTTAGATTTTGATAATGAGTGAATCAGACTTACCTAGTCTGGTTCTCGCACAAAATCCTGCCATTTTGCGCTGGCTTCGGGCTAATGCGCATGCGCACTATATAAATATTAGGGAAGTCAACAGAACTCATGTACTCAAAAAATACACAAAAGCTTGTAGAAATACATATATCTGAAGCTAAAAAACATGCATTACAGTTGTTCGCTTTCACCAGCGCCGTATTCCCAGCAGAGTGGAGTAGCTCTTGGAATGAAGTAGTTACTTTTAGCCTTCTAGAATTTTCATTTCATGCCAGGAAAGTTAACGAGTTATGTGAGTTTAAAAATGAGGCTTTTCCTAGCATTAATCAGTTAATGGTTAAAATATCTGAGAATGACCCTGGGAATTGGGAAACCAATTACCATTTTGCCTTAAATGCTTTTATACATATTAAGTCTTTCATAATTGGCCAAGCGCACGCTGACCATAGAGTTATATTTCCGAGTTCATCGGCCAACTTACAAACAACGTATGTAAAAATTGAAACGGACAAGCATCCAGAAAAAACCATCAGCATTTGTGGTTTAGTCTTTTGTTTTTTAAATCATGTAATACCTTTGCTAAGGAGTAAGTATCCTGATTTAAAGTTTTAATCGCGGCGTTAGCGATAGATTTCCTCATGGTCGTTTAATCCGTGAATCACTCTGTACCAGACTGATTCACGCCAACCACTAACACCCGCCCTCGTGCCTCTTTTTTGGCTCTTTGAGGGCGATTTCCCCCCCTTAGGATGAATCAAATCTCCAGCGAACTGATTCAACGTCAACTTGATAAGGTTACAAGGTCAAAATAACGGGCTAGCCATCTTAGCTTCCTGTTGCTTGTAGCTCAGAACAATCAGATAGCCTTCCTTCTATTTGACTCCATTTATGTGACTGGCACTGCAAAACCTGACTATTTTAGTCGGGTTTAGTTGTCATGGTTAAAAGCTGCAAATAATATGAATGTAAATTTATTGCTGCTCTGGAGCTACTCATGTCTGCTACTTCTGTCTCAAAAGATGCACAACTCCCACCCCATGGGTTTAATTCTCAACACAATCATTGGCTAGAACGAAAAATTGGTGAGCTAGTGGCGGAAGACTTTCGCCGCGCACATGTGTTTAGTCAATTTGGTATCGATTTTTGTTGTGGCGGGGGTAAATCACTGGTGGTCGCCTGTGAGCGTGCAGATGTAGATCCCGCAAAAGTGGTTGCTGCGCTGAATGCCGCAACACTTACCGGTGGCAAAGAAGATGAATTAAATCAATTACCCTTAGATCAACTTATCGAATATATAGAATCAACGCACCATCAATACGTGCGCGAAAAAGCCCCTTTATTGGTCGAATATTCCGAGAAAATGATTCGCGCTCACGGTGAGCACTATGCCGAAATCGTTCCCTTTGCGGGTTGGGTACGAGCCTTAGTTGAAGACTTAATGCCACATTTAATGAAGGAAGAAAAAATACTGTTTCCGGCGATCCGCGCCATGAGTCATGGAGAGCAGGTTGAGGCTTGCTTTGGCCATATTGGCAACCCCATCAATGCGATGCAACATGAGCATGAAGAAGTCGGTTTGATTTTGCAAAAATTACACGAGCTCACTAACAACTTCACACCACCTGAATATGCGTGCACTACATGGCGTGTTTGTTATGCCACTCTGGCGGAATTTGAGGCGGACTTACATCAGCATATTCACTTAGAAAACAATATTCTTTTTCCTAAGGCATTGGGTCTGACTCAATAATTGATTAAATGTTTATCCCGTAGCGGCTCCAAATTACAGATTTTCCGCTTAACCTTGAGGCCAGACCTAAGTCTGGCCTTTCAATTGTTGACGTGCTACAACAAGTCATGTGTCGCTGACGGATAAGCTGCCATGACATTTCAATCATTTGCACTCGATGATATTGCCAATTTGCACGAATCGGCCCAAGTAGAATTTAAACTCGCAGGTGGCCGCGATGGCCAAGGTCAATTACCCGAAGACATTTGGGCGACTTATAGCTCTTTTGCCAACACTTTGGGTGGTGAAATCATCCTAGGTGTGCGGGAAGAGCGTGGCCATTTCAGTATTGAAGGCATTCCCAATCCGCTTCCTGTTTTACAAGAATTTTGGGAAATCCTCGATGACCCGAGTCGCACGAGTCACAATCTTTTAGCGATTTCAGATGTACAGATTATTGAAATTATGAACAAAAAACTCATTCGTATCCGCGTACCGCTGGCGCCTGAGCAGCTAAAACCTATCTACGTCGGCAGCGATCCTTACACTGGGAGTTATTTTAGGGTGGGAGATGCCGACATGCATGCGAGCCGTCGGCAGGTCAATCTACTGTTACGCCGCGCCCATCTTTGCATGAAGCAGCTCAAGGCGCGTTAATCCGACATGTTATTACGTCAAAATCCAGCTAACAAACAACCGCCCATGGCAGCAATCGCTGCGCCCGTGACACGCATTAGGTTACGTTGTCCTGTCATCCGCTGCATTCCAAGGCCTATCATTACGCCGCCTAAATGGATGACCGCAGTGCCAAATAAAAATCCTAGGGCATACAAGACCGGGCTTGCCAATTCAGGCATTTCTGCGCCGTGGGCATGCCCATGGAAAATCGCAAATACGCCCACAAATGCCATGGCAAATAACAATGGGATTTGACGATCAAAAGCGATGGCAAGGCCGAGTAACAATACCGAGAGGGCAATGCCGATTTCAACGAAGGGAACGGCAATAGCGTATAAGCCTAAAATCCCGCCCACTAACATAAAGGTGACAAACGCTAAGGGGACAGTCCAAATTGCGCGGCCACCGAGCTGGGTGCTCAACATGCCTACGCTCAACATAGCCAGCAAGTGATCGAAGCCCAATACCGGATGATTAAAACCCGACATGAAACCGCCACCCGAATGGATCTCATGGGCCGATACCGGCGCTGTCCAACATAAAGTGAGCAGTAATAACAACCCGATACGCGCCATAACACAGCCTTAGTCAGTGACTTCAGTAATATTAGGCTTAACTCTAGTGCAAATTTAGGAGGCAAACCTTGATCTCAATCACCCTTAGATTAGCAAAGATGCAGATTCAACAATGCTCGCGGGATTAGTTTGCGTCGATAGCCAGCACTTTGATTAACGCGTCGAGAGCATTAATTTCTAAATGAGGCAACAAGGCAGCGATAGGTAAGGAATCGACTCGGCCAAAACTCGGATTCAACCACACAGACTGGCACCCCGCCAGCCGCGCTCCGCGCACATCGGCATTCATACTGTCACCAACATGCAATAAATGTTGCGGTGCAATATTTAACCGCGAGCAAGCTAATTCGAACATGTCTTTAGCGGGTTTCATATGCACGCCATTGCCAGGATGCAACACAAACTCAAAGGCATCGCCCAAACCAATTCGCTCGGCATCCACATTGCCATTGGTGATGCCGATTAATCTAAAATGCTGCGATAAGCGTTTAAGTAACAAGAGCACTTCGTCAGATACTTGAAAATGGCTGCGATGAAAATAAAAACACGCTAACCCTTGCTCGGCGCCGCGCTCGGCTTCCACTGGCGAATACCCTAGCTGTATTAACCCTTGGCGAAGCGTAGCTAAACGGGCGGCGCTGGTATCGTGGGCAAGCTCGCGATTTTGCTGCAAAAGTTGCAGTTTTAGCCTGCGCCAATCATGGGGTTGCCACGCCTGCGATAATGGATAAGTCTGCAACAAAAACGTCGCCAGCTCTGCCTCGGCATTTAAAATATGCGGCAGATTGTCGTACAGGGTATCGTCAAGATCGAAACTGATCGCTTGAATATGTTGAGGTCTAAGATAGCAACGCATTATTTATCCTGTGTTTTTTTCGCTCTAGGATGGGCGTTATCATACACCTTCGCTAAGTGTTGGAAATCCAAACTGGTATAAATTTGTGTGGTCGCTAGGTTCGCATGACCCAATAATTCTTGCACCGCCCGCAAGTCGGCGCTCGCTTCTAACATGTGAGTGGCAAAGGAATGACGCAGCTTATGGGGATGTACTCGCACCGATAATGCCTGCTCTTGACCCCATTTAGCCATGCGCGCCTGAATACTGCGATGGGAAAGTCGCTTGCCTTTTTCTGTCACAAATAAGGCGTTATCTTCACAGGGGATCTGCTTTCGGCAATTGAGCCAATTCTGCAGCGCAGTAATCGCTAAACGACCGACTGGGACGATACGCTCCTTATTACCTTTACCTAAGACTCGCACTTCTTTCAAATCATATTGCACACTGGATAAATTAAGCGCGGCAAGTTCCGCCAAACGTAAGCCACTGGAATAAAACAATTCCATCATGGCTTTATCACGCAGACTCAGCGGATCTGTACCTTCAATGTCCAGCAAGTGACTGATGGCATCGACATCGATATTCTTCGGCAGAGGTTTGGTCTGTTTGGGAGCACTTAAGCCTTTGGCGGGATTAAGCTCAATCACGCCTTCGCGCAGCAAAAATTCACCCCATTGTTTTACCGCCGATAAACACAGAGAAAGCGATCGCGGGCTTAAACCTTTGCGGTGCAATTTGGCTAACACTTGCTGCCAATGCTCGCGGCTCACATTGAGTAAATGCACGCCTTCGGGCAAGAGATCACTACCACGATTAAGCTCATAAAGGTAATTCCGTACTGTATGGGCAGACAACTGTCGCTCGGTACTCAGATAACGTTCAAAGGTGTGTAACCATTGAGTATTTAATGCCGACACTTCGCCTGTTTGCGTACTCATATCGGTTTCCTCATGGGTTTTGCCAAGCCTTGGGTGAGCACTATAGCTCAACAGCCGTTACAGCTTGGCAAGCATATGCGCCAGTAAACGCCGCAACTGTTCCAGCAGCATGTTATCCATATCAGGATGAAAATGGGTGACATCTTGACTAGCAATGGCAAAAATCACCGGGTTGTCTTCCGACAATTTAGTCAGTGCCACCGACCCAACTTCGCTACCAAATAGGCGTTTGGCTTCTTGTTGCGTTAGCCGACCAAAATAGTGACCTTTATGCAGCCTTTGATCCCATATTGCCTTCATATCGGCATCGAGAACGCTGATCAAACGCACATGACTGAAATTAAACTGTAATTTCAAACTATCGGCCAACACTTCTTTAAGTGACACAAGATCGGCACAATTCAGTAGCTGGAAGGATAACTCAGTGTTGAATTGGTAAATTTTCTCGTTGCGCGCCGCCATCGTTAACAGACTGGTGATCTCTTCTTCCAACTGGCTGACTCGCTGGCGTAGCATTTCTTGACGACGTTCCACCAAAGAGATGGCGCCGCGCTCCAGATGGGGCAGACGCATTGCCAGCAATAGTTCGGGATAGCGATTGAAAAAATCAGGATTATCCAGTAGATACTCGCGAATAATCAACTCATCAAAGGGCACATTCGTCTGCGGCATCAAGGGCTCTGTCATAACTGAATTTGTCCATCATAAACGTGCTGCGCTGGGCCCGTCATCCACAAAGGTTTCCCCTCGCCTTCCCAGTTGATGGTTAAAGTACCGCCGGGTAAATCCACCCGCACTTGCTGGCCGAGCTTCCCTTGCACTTGACCTACAACCACAGCTGCACACGCGCCAGTGCCACAGGCCAAAGTTTCGGCCGCACCACGTTCATACACCCGCAGCTTAATGTGGCCCGAATCTACTACTTGCATAAATCCCACATTCACACCACGGGGAAAGCGCTCATGCTTAGTGAGCATGGCACCAATTTCAGCAACAGCGGCGCTCGCCACATCTTCAACGTCGAGCACACAATGGGGATTGCCCATAGAAGCCGCGCCACATAAAAAGGTTTGCAGTGGTGTTTGCAGTAAATAGGTTTTTTCGGCTTTCTTGGCTTTAAAGGGGATCAGACTTGGTTCAAGAATAGGCACGCCCATATTCACGGTGACTGTGCCATCTCGCTCTAAACGCAGAGTCATCTTACCTGATGAAGTGCTAACACGGATTTTACTCTTATTGGTCAATCCTTTATTGCGCACAAAACGGGCAAAACAGCGGGCGCCATTACCGCATTGTTCGACTTCAGTGCCATCGGCATTGAAGATGCGATAATGAAAATCTAAATCGGGATCATAGGGCGGCTCAACCAACAGTAATTGATCGAAACCTATGCCAAAGTTACGGTCGGCTAAACGGCGGATCTGCTCAGGCGAAAAGAACACGTTCTGCGTGACCCCATCGACCACCATAAAATCGTTACCCAGTCCGTGCATCTTAGTGAATTGGATCAAGATACTTATCCTTTAAGCCGAGGCGCCGCTCATTAAGTATGAAACCAAGCGCCTGAATCAATATAATTTTTCTAGTTTACGGCAGGAGTTGCTCACCTTGCCAGAGCTGAGACAATTTTTCTCGCTCACGCACTAAGAAAGCGTGCTCACCATCGACCATGACTTCGGCCGCACGAGGACGCGTGTTGTAGTTAGAGGCCATCGCAAAACCATAGGCACCACTCGAACGCACAGCCAGTAAATCCCCAGCCACTAAAGCCAGCTTGCGATCTTTACCTAAAAAGTCACCGGTTTCGCACACTGGACCAACAATATCAAACTCATAGGCCTCAGAGTCCCTTGGCACGACTGGGATAATATTTTGCCATGCGCTGTAAAGTGCTGGGCGAATTAAGTCATTCATCGCGCCATCGACAATCGCAAAACGCTTGTCGCTGTTTTCTTTCAGATACAGCACCTGAGTAACAAAAATCCCCGCATTAGCGGCAATCGCACGGCCCGGTTCGAAGATCAGCTTCAGTTGACGGTCGCCCATACGCGCTAATATGGCGGCGGCATACACATCAGGATGCGGCGGAGTTTCAGCATCATAGGTCACACCTAAACCGCCACCCACATCAAAATGCTCAATGACAATACCTTGTTCAGCCAGACGATCGATCAACGCTAGCATACGATCCATTGCATCGAGGAAAGGTTGAATTTCGGTTAATTGCGAACCGATATGGCAATCGACACCTTTCACTTTTAAATGTGGCAAAGCATGGGCACGGGCAAAGACGGTTTCGGCCTCATCCATAGCGATACCGAATTTATTTTCTTTAAGGCCAGTCGAAATATAGGGATGAGTACCCGCATCCACATCGGGATTGACTCGCAAGGAAACTGGCGCCACTTTACCTAAACGACCTGCGACCAAATTTAACTGCTCAAGCTCGGCGCTCGACTCGACGTTAAAGCAATAAATGCCCAGATTAAGTGCCTGTTCCATTTCGGTCGCAGTTTTACCCACGCCAGAGAACACCACTTTAGCGGGATCGCCGCCCGCTTCAATCACTCTTGCTAACTCACCACCCGAAACGATATCAAAACCACTGCCTAAACGTGCCAGCACATTCAGTACGGCCAAGTTCGAATTAGCTTTAACCGCGTAACAAATCAAATGTGGATGATCTGCCACGGCGTTATTAAAGGCATGCCAATGGCGCTCTAGCGTGGCGCGTGAATAGATATACAGCGGCGTACCATAAGTTTGAGCTAAGTCGGCGACCTGGCAGCCTTCTGCATGCAGGGCATTTTGTTGGTAGAGAAAGTGATCCAATGTCTGATTCCTTACTGCGCTTTATCGCTGCGATAGTGATGATAGTTATAGCTGCTATTATTGTTGTGTTTTTTGTACTTCGATGGCTCGAATTTCGGTTTTAATCTCTTCTACTTCAGGCTCAGGTTTAGACGCCTCAACCTTTTTAGGCTGATTCACCTCTGTGGCCGGAGATCGATAGAGGGGGCCCTTCTGGCCGCATGCAGTAATGAATAGGCTACCAAGCAATAACAATAAAAACAGTCTCATTTTTCTCAACATCTGTGCATCTGGGGACTAATGGCCTTATAATCGCACCCATCTTGACGAAAGCAAAGGACAGAAATGCATGGCCATGACAGATACAGAATTTCACCAGCTCGCCGATGACATGTTCCAAGCCATAGAAAATGCGATTGAAACTGCGATTGATGAGCAAGATGCCGATCTTGATATCGATGCCAGTGGCAACGTATTGCAATTAGAATTTGTTGATGGCTCTAAGATAGTGATCAACAAGCAAGAACCTTTGCATGAGATTTGGGTCGCCACACGCTTTGGTGGATATCACTTTGGTTTTGTTGAAGGTAAATGGATGGACGGACGAAATGGCGGCGAATTTATGCCATTCGTGCAAGAGTCTATCGAGCGCCAAGGCGGCATTAAGCTTAGCTTCTAATCTAAGCCTGTCGTAGTGCAAAACCGTAATAGTACAAAACAATAATGGGGGCCTTGGCTCCCATTATTTATGTTAAAAACCAGCTAAAACTCAGTGTCTTGATCGCTAACATCGATACCGAAAGGTGCCACCGTTAACTCTCCGGCTACCCGCACTAAATGGAAAAATTGCGGAATATTAAACCGCGCCCGTGAAGCATAATGCTCATCGAACACATAGTGATGGCTCACTTTATTTACCAACTCGGCCATGTTTGATCCCGCCTGCACGTAATGGCTTAGTTGATTTTCCTCATCGAGGATAAATACATCCAAGTTATCGACCCGTTGGCGTAGAAAATACTGAATCGCGCCTTTAGCCGCATAGTTTTGCACCACTTTCGGCATACTCGAAAAGGGATCGTCACCTAATTCAGGCCGCGGCAATAGTACAAGATGACTGCGGGATAACTGTTGATAAAATGACTTGGCATCGCTCAAGTCCTGATAGGCCATGCCTAAGGGATTAAAAAAGATCCCATAGCGAGTACGACTTATCTGCAGTGGCTGCACTAAGGTGCTGGATTGCTGCACTTGTTGGCACAAACGCATGGTTTGTTTTAGTAGATTTTTCACTGCTAATTTAAGCTGTGGGCGTAACTTCTGTGAACAGCTGATCACATCCATATCCACAGGTAAACTGGCTCGTCTTAGCCCCGGCGTCACAAAGGCTAAGGCTTGCAATACCGCCGTATCGCCTTCGAAGCGATGACACTGCCATTCACCCCAACTATTCAAGCAAATCGCATCTAACGCACCAAGCATATTGGCTTTTTTACGCCCGAGTGAGAACACGTTCGCATTCATCACATCGACCATCATTTCCTGTCCTTGCCATTCAATGGTGGGATCGCAATCCAGATTGAGCACGAAAATCAGCTTACGAAAATGCCATGGCTGGCATAAGTCACGTTTAGATACACGCCAATCGTGGTCGATAAAATTCAGTAACCGCTTAGAAGCTTCGGTAAGCCGTTTCGACTTTGCCTTACTCTGACCATATTCATGCCATTGAGTACTCGGCGTCGAGATCCCATTTAAACATGCCCAAATCATTAAAGCTGAAGGGGTTTTTCCCTTACATATTGCCGACTCGCCTAACAAATTTTGTGGCTGAGGCCCTTGTCGATACAGATAATATTGGCGCTCGCGGGAGCTTGAGACCATAGTCACTTCGGACTCAGCGACTGAAGCACTCCACAGTAAATTTAGCTTAGCGATTTGGTCTTCATCTTGACTAAAATAGGTATGCAACTTGCGAGTCAGCATTCCCAAATCTTCGATCCGCAAACCTTCATTTAACTCATGTGTCGATGCGAAGCGTAATAAGGTTTGGTAGCTCGCTAATAACAGTTCATTCAGTTGCTCGTTAAACCAATTGAGCTGGCCACTATGCCAATGTTCACAATTGTCTAAAGTGCTAATCAGACTATCTGGCCATTGCCAATCCTGCACCAGCTTTTGCAATTTAGGATAACGCCAATCTTTGCCCTCTTGGGTTCGACTCAAGTGCACGCCACATTTTAAATAGAAGCAGCGCCGCACTATCTCTAGTCGGCGAGTATCATTCTGCTTAAGTAAATAGGTTTCGATAATCTCATAGATAGAGTAATAGGCATCATTCGACGTCGAAAAATCACCTGCAAGCGTTTTCTGCCATAAGTGATCACAAAGCAGAGTTGAATGGGGATAATCACTGGCATAAGCCTCGAGTAGCAATACTTTAATCAGCGCCTTATGGGGCTTTTCTAAGCCCTTGTAGAGCTGCCATAACGAAGCACCAAAGTACTCACTCGCAGGTAATTCATGTACATCGCCTAGGGACAAGAGCGCAGGATTGAGTTTAGCGTCTGGCCACCATGCAATCGTTTTACCCGCCAAACGAATTTGACTGCGATAAAACTCTTCAAGTAATAACCAATGTTGCATACTACCGCTATGCTCATGGGCCATTGCTGATTGACATCCACGAACGGCTTTACCGCCACAAAACTGCTGCGGATGAACTAAGTAAAAATTCACCTCAAACTGATACTCGGCAAACCAAGCAGTCAATCGAGTCGCTTTAATCTTGATTAGCGCCAAATCCTCAGCACACAGATCGGCCCTATGTACTAACCAAACATCGACATCGCTCTTGGCATTTTGGCCAAAACTGCCAGTACTCCCCATCGCATAAACACCTTCAAAGGCATTGATATCCGCTTCTTGAGTAGTAAAAGGCAGCGAGAACACATCGCAGGCCTGGGACTCAGTCTCACCAACCTGATACTCGTTGATTCCGCAGGGCGTATTGGCGGCATGATAGCCAGGATACTGAACACCGTTCTGGTGAATTAAAAAAGGGATCAAATGGAATAAGTGTTTTTGTAGCGGCGATAGCAAAGCTAGGGCGCGTGCAATACGTACCTTATTAAGTCTTTCTGCTATATCAGGAAACTGTATTTGCCGATCCATTCAAAAACACAACACTTAAGCACTTATGGGAAATGTGCTCATGTTAACACTTTTACAAACTCGAGCAACTAAACGTGAAGCCCGTCACACTTTCACGGTATCTAGAACATCGCCAACTTCAAAGAATCGATACGGCTTCCTTACATAAACGATTTGCCAATGTTAGCATTGGCGCAACTAAGATCTTTGATGGAAACTAGGCATGTCTGAGAACCGCATACGTATCGCAACCCGCAAGAGTCCGCTGGCCATGTGGCAAGCTGAATTTGTTAAAGCCGAATTAGAACGCATTCACCCCGGTATTGTGGTGGAATTACTGCCAATGAGCACTAAAGGCGACGTTATCTTAGATACGCCGCTAGCCAAAGTGGGCGGTAAAGGTTTGTTCGTCAAAGAGCTTGAAGTCGCCATGTTAGACGATCTTGCCGATATCGCGGTGCACTCGATGAAAGACGTGCCCGTCGACTTCCCCGAAGGCTTAGGCCTTGAAGTTATTTGCGAGCGCGAAGATCCACGCGATGCCTTTGTATCGAATTTATATAAATCCATCAGCGAATTACCATTAGGCGCAACTGTGGGCACCTCGAGCCTACGTCGTCAATGCCAACTGCGCGCATCACGCCCTGACCTTATCATCAAAGATTTACGCGGTAACGTAGGCACTCGTTTAGCTAAACTTGATAACGGCGAATACGATGCCATTATTCTTGCCGCTGCAGGCTTAATTCGCCTGAAATTGTCTGAGCGGATTGCTAGCTTTATCTCTGCCGAAGAATCCTTGCCCGCCAACGGCCAAGGCGCTGTGGGTATCGAATGTCGCACCAACGACGCACGCGTTAAGGCCCTACTGGCACCATTAGAACATTTAGAAACGCGCTACCGTGTGATTGCCGAGCGCGCGATGAACACGCGCCTAGAAGGTGGATGCCAAGTGCCGATTGGCGCATTTGCCGAAATCAATGGTGATGAGATGACATTACGCGGCCTAGTCGGTAACCCTGATGGTAGTGAAATCATCGAAGGCGTGATCACAGGTCCAAAAACCGACGCCACGCAATTAGGGGTTGCCCTTGCCGAAGAGCTATTGAGCAAAGGCGCAAAAAGCATACTCGACGCTGTTTACGCTAAAGCATAAGTCGATGAAAGTCTTACTGACGCGCCCTGAAGGGCGCAATCAGTCCATGATCGATGCCTTGAATCAGCAAGGCATTAGCCATTGGGTTACACCTCTACTGTGTGTCGAAGCAACGCCGCCCATCACAACGAATAACTCGCACCCACTGGCACACGCCGATATGATTATCTGTATCAGCGCTAATGCAGTCAGCTTTGCCGACTATGCCTTAACAACCGCTCATTCTCGAATAAAAGGCTGGCCTCAAGCTCAATATTTCGCAGTAGGTCATGCGACTTGGGAAGCATTAAATCAGCTCGGCATTGAAGCCCTCGAAGCCCCAGATGATTGTCAGCAGACCGAAGGTCTACTCACGCTCGCGCCTTTGCAAGATATTAAAGGTAAGCAGATTACGATCATACGTGGCGTTGGTGGCCGTGAAGCCTTAGCTGAACGACTGGCTGAGCGCGGGGCAACAGTGCGCTATTGGGAAGTATATCAACGGGCTTGTCCACCACTCAATGGACAACAGATCGCACAACAATGGCAAGAGTTTGGCATTGACACTATTGTCGTCACCAGCGGTGAAGTACTGGATAACCTGATTAATCTAGTGCCAAAAGAGTTATTTGCATGGCTGCGCTCATGTCATATCATAGTCCCAAGTAACCGAGTAGAAGCTCAAGCTCACGCCTTTGGTATAACCCAAGTCACCAATGCCAATGCCGCCAACAGCAAAGCCGTGCTAAACGCCCTTAAACTCTAAGCGCTATTTAGCCCGATTTAACTCGAATTTCGGCAGTAGCATGTTTTCAAGGACTGTTAAATGGATAACAACAAGCACGACGCAAAGAGCCCTGAATCACAGGCTACCTCTATTATTGAACCATCAATAACGACTGATGACACGCCCATAACTTCAGCGCCATCAACTGAATCCCAAACAGCCAAAGCCACACCTTCAAGCACGTCGAGTCAAACGCCAGCATCCAATAGAAGCTCGTGGGCGATTCGCTTTGGGGTGTTATTAGCGCTGGGTTTAACCGCTTGCACCCTTGGCGGCGGTTTTATGTTATACCAACAGATGCAACAGCAACTGCTGGCGCAGGATGCGAAAAATATCGCCCTGCAGGACCAATTACAGCAAGCCCTGCTACAACCCAATCAACGTATTGGCCAGCTTGAACAGCAACAACTGAATGATGCTAAGACCTATCAAGAATTAACAAAATTGGCAGAAGACCAAAATCAACTGCAGGACAGGATCAATAAACTTGCCCAGCGCAGTCCAACGCATTGGATGGCGTCAGAAGCCGAATATCTAGTAAACATGGCGGGCCGTAAACTTTGGTTAGAAAAAGATCCCCGCACCGCCACCGATCTATTAAAGTCGGCGGATGAAACCATCGCCGCCATGAACAATCCCGCTTTGCTACCTATTCGTAAGGCTCTGGCAAAAGATATCGCCGCGACTGCAAGTATTAAAACCACAGATATTGATGGTAGTGTATTAGCCCTCGATGCCTTAATTGAGCAACTCGATAAACTACCCCTTAATCGCACCGATGCAGAAACCGATGCCCCTGAAGATACAAACATTACTGGCGATTTAAATGACTGGCAGAGCAACTTAGGGAAGACGTGGAAAGCGTTAACCCAAGACTTTATCACCATACGTCATAGAACCGCCGATGCACCCGCTTTACTTGCTCCTGAGCAACAGTGGTATCTGGTTGAAAATATTCGTCATAAACTGCTGCAATCTCAACTTGCGTTATACCGCTACGACAGAGCCGCTTATCACCAATCATTAATGATGGTGCGTAAGTGGATTCAAACCTATTTTGATACTCAAGATCACAGCACTGCTGAAGCCATCGCCAAAATCGATACATTGGCGACATTAGAACTTGATCCTATTACTCTGAAATCCTTTGCTGCAAAACCTCTGCTATTACAGCTGACAAGCTATGGTGAGCTGACCTCATCAGAGGATGTGCCATTATGATCAAGATATTAATTTTCTTAGGAATAATACTAATAGGGCTCTGCATTAGCCCTTGGTTGGTGGGCAACACAGGTTATGTATACATTGCGGCAGGTGACTACCAGGTTGAGACCAGTTTAGTCTTTGGGATCATTGCCTTAATTGTATTTTATGCCATGTTCCAAGTACTAGAATGGTTGGTGATTAGCGTCATTAATCTCATGCTGCGTAGCCGTTTTATTCCTCGCCACTGGCGCCGTCGCTCCGCGAAAAAGCATACCTTAATGGGTGCACTGGCTCTGGCAGAAGAAGATTGGCCAGCAGCGGAACGCGCTATGATAAAAGGCGCCGATAATGGCGAACTCCCTGCACTTAATTTACTTGCAGCGGCTCGTGCTGCCCAGTACCAACAGAAAATAGCAGAGCGTGATCAATATCTTGACCGTGCAGCAACACAACCGCTGGCCGCGAATGCCGTCGCAACCACGCGTACTCGATATCTGTTAAAACAAGGAGAGTTAGCTTTAGCCCGCGCCGAGCTCGATAAATTAGCCCCCACAAGTAAGAGCAAAGCACCGGTACTCAAACTCGCCCTCGAGTTATATCGAGCGCAAGAGGATTGGGATGCGCTCAAGCTATTATTACCTATTTTGAAGAAACGCCAGATCCTAGATGACACCCAGCTAAATGAACTCAATGTAATCACTCACTGCGCTTTACTCAAAGCCGCAACCATTAAAGGCGAAGAAGCCTTAGAACAATGCTGGCAGTGGTTATCTCGCAGTGAGCGCAATCAGTCTGAGTTTTTGGCGATTTATGCTGTGGGTTTATACCGCTTTAATCGCAAAGAGCAAGCGCTGAAGCTACTCTCGAAAAAATTACGCACTGCTCCTGAATCAGCACTTTTAGAAGTCATTCCAGAAATAACGACAGCCCAAGATACAGAAATCCGTAAGCAGTTACTCAAGCATGAAATCACCCATGAGAATAATGCCGACTACCAGATGTGCTTAGCTAAACTTTATCAGCAAACACGGGATATGAAAGAAGCTAGAACCTGCTGGCAAAATGTTTGCCGACTCGAACCCACAAAAGCCTCTTGGTTGGCGCTTGCACGGATTCAAGAACAGTTAGGTGAACAAGGTAACGCAAATCAAAGTTATCGTCAGGCGGTTAATCTGTAGTTCTACAATGCCTGCAACCTAGTCGCCGTGATTTGAGTAACGAAAGATCACGGCACTTGCCAATGCTGGCATATTAAAACCCACTTAACTTGCCAAAAATGTTAAAAACTAGATCGTGTCGCTTCTTTTCCGTAAAAACCACTCTCCCAACCCAATCCAGATTAATTTCTTATAACTATGCTTAATCTTAGAGTTAAAAAGTACTAAATACGGCCCTTTTTATAGATATAGCTACTACATCTAGTTATAGGTCTAAAAATTGTCACTTTTGCGCATTAAGATCCGTAAAACCGCATAAGAGCAGGCAACACAAGAGCGTCAAAAAATTGACTTAAGTCGTTTCGTTAGCTAAAATTCCACCACTTGTATCACAGTGCGACATATTTGTTGGACTTGTGCGTCTATGGATTAACACACTTTGGCTGTTGGGAGCTTACTATGGGATCGGTAATTACATCAAAGAAAGGTTTGCTTAAGTTAGTAAAAGGGCAAATCAATGTCGAAGTTGATGGTTCAAATCAACCCGCTAAGGATGGCGAACAACTCCCTAAAGGTGCTGTGCTCCATATTGGCGAAAACGCAACCTATGAAATTACCTTCGATGATGGCACTAAGCTATCAAATGAAGTCGCGCCCAGCGAAACTACTGCAGCAGCCTCTGGCACGGCTAACGAAGCAGCCCTAGATGAAATTCAAGCATTACAAGATCTTATTGCATCCGGTGAAGACCCAACTCAGAACCTACCAGAAACCGCAGCAGGCAACACACCAGGCAGTGATGGTAACTCGGGCTATGTCACTCTAGCCCGTAGCGGCACAGAAACCATTGCAGCTTCAGGCTACTCAACAAGCGGCCAAGCACTGACTGGAACGACGGTTAATATTCCACAATTCACCATTGCAGCAGACTCACCTTCAGCACTTGCTAATGACAGCAACACTTCCAATGAAGATACTGTAGCGACTGGCAATGTGCTCGATAACGACACTGATGTGGATTCCACTCTAAGTGTTGTGAGCTTCGAAATCAGCGGTACCACCTACGCAGCAGGCACAGAAGTGACTCTCGAAGGTGGTGTTTTAATTTTAAATATCGATGGTTCTTACACCTTCACGCCGAATGAAAACTGGAATGGCCAAGTACCAGTCATCACCTACACCACTAACACGGGTTCAACGGCCACATTAACCATTAATGTTACCCCTGTTGATGATGCCTCTGCGTTAGCCAACGATACTAATACCGTTGATGAAGATACCGTTGCCACTGGTAACGTGCTCACCAATGACAGCGATGTGGATAACACTTTATCAGTCGTTAGCTTCACCGTGAACGGCGATACAGTTACCGCCGGCACCACGGTCGCCTTAGAAGGCGGCAGCTTAGTCATTAATGCCGATGGTTCTTACACCTTCACGCCGAATGCAAACTGGAATGGCCAAGTACCAGTCATCACCTACACCACTAACACGGGCTCAACAGCCACATTAACCATTAATGTGACCCCGGTTGATGATGCGTCTGTGTTAGCCAACGACACCAATACCATTGATGAAGATACCGTTGCCACCGGTAACGTGATCACCAATGACAGCGATGTGGATAACACTTTATCAGTCGTTAGCTTCACCGTGAACGGCGATACAGTTACCGCCGGCACCACCGTTTCCCTAGAAGGCGGCAGCTTAGTCATCAATACCGATGGCTCTTACACTTTCACACCAAATGAAAACTGGAATGGCCAAGTACCTGTCATTACCTACACCACTAACACAGGCTCAACTGCCACATTAACCATTAATGTGACCCCGGTTGATGATGCTTCTGTGTTAGCCAACGACACCAATACCGTTGCTGAAGACTCGATTGCCACAGGCAACGTGCTCGCCAATGATAGCGATGTGGACAACACCTTATCGGTCGTTAGCTTCACCGTAAACGGCGATACCGTGGCCGCAGGCACCACAGTTGAACTTGAAGGCGGCAACTTAGTCATCAATACCGACGGCTCTTACACTTTCACACCAAATGAAAACTGGAATGGCCAAGTACCTGTCATCACCTACACCACTAACACAGGCTCAACTGCCACATTAACCATTAATGTGACCCCGGTTGATGATGCGTCTGTGTTAGCCAACGACACCAATACCGTTGCTGAAGACTCGATTGCCACAGGCAACGTGCTCGACAATGACAGCGATGTGGACAACACCTTATCGGTCGTTAGCTTCACCGTAAACGGCGATACCGTGGCCGCAGGCACCACAGTTGAACTTGAAGGCGGCAACTTAGTCATCAATACCGATGGCTCTTACACTTTCACACCAAATGAAAACTGGAATGGCCAAGTACCTGTCATCACCTACACCACTAACACAGGCTCAACAGCAACGCTAACGATTGAAGTTACCCCAGTGAACGACGCACCCGATGCCATCGATGACACTTACGAGGTTGCTGAAGGCGGCAGCGTCACTGGCAACATCATCACTGACCTACTCGGACGCGATACCGACGCCGATGGCGATACGCTGACGATCACCCAAATCAATGGTCAGCCCGTCACCTTCGTGAATGGCGTGGCCACGGTGGCAGTGGCAGGCGGCTCTTTGGTCATCAACCAAGACGGGACTTTCACCTATACCCACAATGGCAGCCAACCGGCGCCAACCAGCTTCACCTATACCATTACCGACGGTAATGGCGGCAGCGATACCGCTACGGTGACCCTGAATGTGGATAACGAGAACGACGCACCCGATGCCATCGATGACACTTACGAGGTTGCTGAAGGCGGCAGCGTCACTGGCAACATCATCACTGACCTACTCGGA